>JADHTD010000135.1 GCA_016776525.1 Rhodospirillales bacterium | reverse complement strand
GGCCGCTTCCGCAAGCACATGCGCAAGGTCGAAATTTCAATCGGCCTGTTACTGATTGTCACCGGCATCGCCATATTCACCGGCTCGCTGGCCGACGCCGCCCAGTGGCTGCTGGATACCTTCCCCATCTTCACCAACTTCGGTTAGGCTTTCAATCAACAGGGGTCCGGGATACCTTTCACGGACAATGGAAACCTTTTGACCGGACCCTTCCATGACGGCTGTTGCACATGATTTCCAGGTGATGGTGAAACCGGTCGGGCCGGTTTGCAACCTGGACTGCAGCTATTGCTATTACCTGCAAAAGAAAGACCTCTTTACGGAGTCAGACCGCTTCCGCATGGCCGACGACCTGCTGGAAACCTACATCGTCCAGCACATCGAAGCCTCTCCCAGCGAACAGGTTTTCTTTTCCTGGCATGGCGGCGAGCCGACCCTGCTGGGGCTTGATTATTTCCAGAAGATCGTCGACCTGCAAAACAAACACCGGCCATCGGGCCGCACCCTTCATAACGGCATCCAGACCAACGGCACGCTGCTCGACGAAGACTGGTGCCGCTTCCTGGCCAAAAACCGCTTCCAGGTCGGCCTCAGCCTGGACGGGCCGAAGGAACTGCACGACCGCTACCGCCTGACCAAGGGGCAGAAAGCCACCCACAAACAGGTGATGCAGGCCTTTAAGCTGTTGCAAAAATACCGGGTCAATTTCGATGTGCTCTGCGTCGTCCACAACCTCAATGCCCGCCAGCCGGGGACGGTTTATCGGTTTTTCAAGGACATCGGCGTGACCAGCCTGCAATTCCTGCCGCTGATCGTGCGCCAGGGAGAGACCGGTACCAGCCCGGAAACGGTGCCGGCGGCGGCCTATGGACGCTTCCTCAGCAGCATTTTCGACGAATGGGTGCGCCACGATATCGGCCGGGTCTTCGTGCAGAACTTCGACGAGGCCTTAAGGCCCTACACCGGTACGGAACATGCCCTTTGTGTTTCGCGGGAAACCTGCGGCGATGTGGTGGTCGTCGAACACAACGGCGATTTCTATTCCTGCGACCATTTTGTCGATGACGGCCACCGCATTGGCAACATCTTTGAGACGTCCCTGGCGGAAATGCTGGCGAGCCCGGCCCAGCGGCACTTCGGCAACCAAAAGCGCGATGCCCTGCCACGGTATTGCCGGGACTGCGAGGTCCTCAGCTCGTGCAACGGCGGCTGCCCCAAAGACCGCTTTACCCGCACGCCGGACGGCGAAGCGGGCCTCAGTTACCTGTGCCCGGGCCTCAAACTGTTTTACAGCCATGCCCGGCCCACCCTGCAAAAACTGGCGGAAATCCGCCAGTCAGAGAACCCGGAAGCGGAACTGCTGGAACTGATACGGCCGGCGGCTGCCCATCAGGCGGGGCGCAACGACCCCTGCCCCTGCGGCAGCGGCAAGAAATTCAAGAAGTGCTGTCTTGTTTGACTTAAATACGTTGTCGCACACGACCTTCGGGATTTTCTTGTTTGTTTATCGCAAATACGTCGTCGCAAACTTCGTTTGCTCGGGATTTGCTATAGATATTTCTCCGGCAGGTTTTCCGGCAGGGTGTCGCCCCACAGGTCGTATTTGATGCCCTTCTCGTCCAGGTCGTTGCCGATGCCGCCCAGCCAGCGCTGGAAGTTGGGCTCCTTCTCGTAGCCGTTCTCGAAGGCGTAGTGGAACAGGAAGAAGAAGTGGAACGGCTTGAAATAGCCGGGAATGCGCACCACTTCCGCCTTATGCCCCGACTGTTTGGCGACTTTCTCCAGGTTTTCCGGGAAGAATTGGGTAGTCGGCGTAAAGCGGATACCCCATTTGTTGGCCAGTTCCTTTTCCGTTATCACCTTGCCGTCGAAGTCAGTGACCTCCCGGTCGCCCCACAGGTTGAGTTGGATGACGTTGAAATGCTTTTTAATGTAATTGACGACGCGGGGGATGCGCAGATTGACCTCGTGCGTGCGCTTGCAATAGGGGCAGCCCCGCTGTTCCCAGATGACCACCAGCCGCTTGCCGTCGGCGGCGGCCTCCTCCAGGTCTTCCGGCAGGTTGAGGAACGACTCGACAAACCAATCCTGTTTATGCAGGCCGTCCTCGCCGGGCTCCACCTTCGGCAACAACTGTTCCTTGGCGGTGGCGCTGCCGATGCCGATGAGGCCGACAACCAGCACCAGGGCCAAGCCTTTAAAGAGTTTCATAGCCATTTTTTCCTCCCAATAAATCAAATAATTATATTTATTTTTTAATGTAATACATTAACTATTTAAGGACTACGGATTGAGGTCGATCCAGCCCATAAGGCGGCGTTCGATGACTTCCGGCAAACCGGCCTGCACCCGCTTCACCCCGGCGATCAAATCGCTGTCCTTTTTGCCGATCGCATCCAGCGTATTGCCGCAGGCAACGAACTCAATATCGTACTGCATGAGGCTGCGCACCCGCGCCGCCACCGGCGAGTCCTTCAACAGCATGCGGATGCCCGGGCCGTAACCGACAACGGCGATCCGCACCAGATCCTGGGTATAGTATTTCTGGATGTTGACCGTGTTGTAGAGGATGTTGTTGAGGATTGCCGGATCCTTGGAATTGACGGACAGCAACACCTTGCGGGGCTCGTCAAAGGTCGGATGGGGCTTCGCCATATTCTGAGCCAAGCCTCCGGTGCCGCTGGAAAACAACACCACAATCCCGATTATCGCCCCTGCCGCCCACTTTTTCATTGTGCATTCCTTCGTTCGGACCAGAATATTAGGAAAAGCTATAATAACTGAAAGTTGGCGGTCTGTAATCTCTTGGTAAGGAGTTCCCTTATACTCTCACTTAGAATTGATAAGGGTTAACCCTCCCCGGCTGGACATCCCACCATGCAGCAAATTGCCTACGGCATCGCTATTTTCATCAGTTCCGCCTGCGGCCTGATCATCGAGATCGTCGCCGGCCGGCTGCTGGCGCCCTATGTGGGCATGTCGCTCTATACCTGGACGGCGGTGATCGCCGTCGTCCTGGCCGGGCTGTCGGCGGGTCACTGGATCGGCGGCCGGCTGGCCCCGGCCCATGTGGGTGCCCGCGCCGGCGCCCGCCGGGTCGCCTTTGCCTTGGGGTTGGCGGCTCTGAGCAGCCTGGCCGTGCTGGTTCTGATTCGGGAATTGTCCGGCCTGCTGCTGGGCAGCGGCCTCGGCCCCATCCCCGCCATCATCCTGTTGGCAACGGCGCTGTTCCTGTTGCCCAGCCTGTTCGTCGGTATCGTCTCGCCGATCCTCACCAAAATCGCCGTCGATCAGGATATCCCCGGCCGCCATGGCCAGGTCATCGGCCGCATGTATGCGCTGGGCACCCTGGGCAGCATCGCCGGCACCCTGGCGGCGGGATATCTGTTCATTTCCTGGATCGGTTCGACCGGCACGGTGATTGCCGTTGCCGTCGTCTATGGCCTGCTGGCCCTGGCTTTTGCCGTCGCCGACAGCCTGCGGCTGCTGGTCCTGTTGCTGCTGGTCGGCGGCGGCGGCCTGCTCGGCCTGTGGGGAGACCGGGTTAAAGCCTTCCAGTCGTCCTGTGATGTGGAAAGCGATTATTTCTGCATTCGTATTGCCGATTTCAGCGCCGAGTCCGGCCGCCCCAGCAAGTTGATGGCGCTCGATCATCTGGTCCACAGCATCAACGACAAGGACGACCCCGGCTTCCTGTACAGCCCCTATATCCAGTTTGTCGACGAACTGATGGTGAAGCGTTTCAATGTTTCGAACACCATGCTGGAATTCTCCCCCAACGCCTTTTTCATCGGCGGCGGCGGCTATTCGCTGCCGCGGGCCTGGGCCCAAGACTATGCCGGGGCCTGGCTGGTCGTCGCCGAACTGGACCCGGCGGTGACCAAGGCCGCCCGCGACCACATGTGGCTGGCGTCTAAACCGGACAACCTGGAAATCCTGCACCAGGATGCCCGCATGGCCCTACAGACCATCGATCCCTTGCAGCGTTTCGATATCGTCTTCGGCGACGCCTTCCACGATATCTCCATCCCCCCGCATCTGGTCACCCGGGAATTCCACGAAAAGGTCGCCGGACGGCTCACCGAGGAAGGCTTCTATGCCGTCAACGTCGTTGACCAGGGCACCGACCCCCGTTTCCTGCTGAGCCTGGTGAAAACCCTGAAAATCGACTTCCCGGCCGTCGAGGTCTGGCTGGAAAGCACGGAAGCCGGTAACAAAGGCCGGGTTACTTTTGTCGTCATCGCCTCGAAGGTGGCGACCTACGGCAACAGCCTGCTGTCCCGCCGGGGGCCGGAACGGCGCTGGTTGCGCTGGCCGGCGGCTGATCTGGATAAACGGCTGGCTAACCAGGACTTACCGGTGCTGACCGACGATTACGCGCCTGTCGACCGCCTGATGGTGCATCTGCTGACCAAAGAATAGGGGCTTGGCCCTATTGACTTGCGCAAAATTTAACCTGTGAGAGAACAAAGAAAATCCCGAGCAAACGACAGTTTGCGACGACGTATTTGCGTCAATAATTAAGGTCTTACCGGACCACCAACACCGAATTGTAGGCGTGGTTGACGACCTTGCTGGTGGTCGAGCCGGTGAACATCTCTTTGAGGCCCTTCTTGCTGGATTCCGACAGCACGATCAGAGAATAATCCGGTCCGGTCTCGATGATTTCGTCGACCGGATTACCGACCTTGGTCAGGGTTTCCACCACTTCAAGGCCCATTTCCTCAATGGCTGCCTTGGCTTCATTAACGATCTTAGTGGACTCCGGCTCACTTTCCACGTCTTCGGCCACCGACAGAATGGAGATCGGACATTCGCAGCGCTGGGCCAGCGCCGCATCACGGCGGGCCGTTTCCAGGGATTTTTCCGATCCGTCAACGCAGATCAGATGGCCGTTGCCGATTTCCAGGTCACGGGCGACCAGCACCGAGCACGGCGCATTGGTGACGATACGCGATGCCACCGCCGAATCCATCAGCTTGGCGCCAATGCCCCGGCGGCGTTCGCCGGCGCCGAGGATGATCAGGTCGTAATGGCCCAATTCCCATTGTTCGAGAATGCCGGTGGCCACATTGGAGGCTACCTTGAGCTTGAGCACGATCAACTTGCCCTGCTCGTTAGTGTATTCGATCTTGTTGTCGCCCAGCGGATCGCCTTCGACGCCGGTGTGGACGCTCTTTTCCGACCAGTCGTCGCCCATGTTGCCCAATTCGATGAGCATATCCCGGCCCTTCTTCAGGTACTTGATGCCGGGCAGTTCGAGACCCCATTTGAGCATGTTCTCACGGGCCACGCGCACTTGCAGACCGCCGGAACGGAGTCCCTGGTCGATCAGCCGCACATAGACGAGGACGATATCGGCATCGACGCCACGCCCGATTTTGGCGGCATAGCGGAGCCCTTTGTAGGATTCGTCGGAGCCGTCAACACACACAAGAATGCGGAACCGGTGGTCCCGCGGATTGACAGCGCCTTCCTCTAACGTTTCTTCCACTCGGCTATACCCCCAAGAGCGGCCAATACACGTAAGCCACAGCAAGCATTATGATGGTCGAGAATATGACCATTTTCCAGCCCACTTTCAAAAAATCTGTCGTTCGCAGGTAACCAGACGCGTAAACGATGGTGCAGGCGGGCGTGCCGACCACCGTCAGATAGGCGAAAGCCGATGAAATCGAGGTGATAAAACCAATGATGACCGGGCTTTCCTGGGCGACTACGGCCATTTTCAGGACAATCGGCCCCAACACGGCAACGGCGGCGCCGTTCGACATCATATTGGTGACGGCGGTGGTCAAAACCGAGACCGATGCCCATAAACCGATGCCTTCATTGGCACCCAACGGGGCCAGCAACGACAGGAAGCTTTCCGCCACCCAGATGGCGGCTCCCGTTTCCTTCATCTCTACACCCAAGGATATGGCCGCCGCATAGAGCAGCACCACCCCCCAGTTGACGCCGGAATTAATGTCTTCCCAGCGGACCAGCCCGGCCACCAGGAAGGCCGCCGCGCCTAAGATGGCGACGGTGCCCATGCCGATGTCACTGGAAAAGAAAATCCAACCGATAAGCACCAGGAAGAACAGCAGGATGGCCAGCCAGTCGCCACCTTTCATCGAGCCTTCCGCCTCCACCTGGGCGCGCAGCTTGACGACGGCCCGGGACAAGTCCCGGTATTCCGGGCGGAAGGTAAACAGCAGGATCATGGTGACGAAGGGCAACTGGATGAGGAACATCGGATAGGCGTAGAGCATCCATTTCAGGTAATCGACGATGAAAATGTAACTTTCCGGGTTGCTCGGATCGTAGAAGAATTCCTTCCAGTAACCGATCATGATGGCGTTGCGGGCGCCGCCGGACGGGGTGCCGATACCGGCGATGGAACAGCCGTAGGATATGGAAAACAGCAGGACGGCAGCCAGATTGCGGACCTTTTTCGGATTATCCGAGGTCAGCGTAATCAGGGTGATACCCACAGGCAGCATCATCGCCGCCACCGTGTGTTCACCGATAAACGACGCCAAAATGCCGGAAACCAGGGAAACCCCGAAACAGATGCGCGAGGTCTTGGTGCCGGTCATACGCACCAGCAGCCAAGCGATGCGTTTGTCCAGTTTCTGTTTGACGACGGCAACCGCCAGCATCAGCGAGCCCATGATGAACAGCACCGAGTCCGTCATCAGGCTTTTCGCCACCTTCGACGAATCCAGCCCCAGCAACAGAACCTGGGCAACGACGATCATCAGGGCGACGGTCGGCAACGGCACCGGTTCGCTAATGAACAGGATGGTCGCCACCACCGACATGGTCAACACCACCAGACCTTCGTGGCTCAGTCCTTCCGGCAGCGGCATTTGCAGCATGAAATAGCCAATCACCATGGCGATGAAGAACCATTTCTTTTCCCAGTAATATTCCAGGTGCAACTTGGTGCCGACGACAACTGCCCGTTGGCGCAATTCGGGCCCGTGGAAATGCTGGCGCAGGGAATACAAGCGCTGGAAACGATGGTGCTGCGTGTCTGAGCTGACGTTTTCGCCGGGCATTGACCTTCTCGGTGGCTTAAGGCCTTGATAAGTCTTAGGTATGTTGTCTATACCTTATATTCATTTTCTCTAAAGAAAGATAGATCAAACAAAGGCCATTTGCCATAAAAATGAGTCGTATTCGGACAACCCTAACAGCCGAAGGTATACAAAA
>JADHTD010000134.1 GCA_016776525.1 Rhodospirillales bacterium | reverse complement strand
GTGATGACCGTTGGCCGCGCCAAAGACCTTAGGGTGCGCTTTTATGCCATTTCAGCCGAGCGCGAACGGCAACACCCAGGGGTGACCGCCATCACGCAACACTTCCGATCACTCTTGTCCAGTGTGGAAGGTGACCCTGGGTAAGGGGTCTCTTTGCCGCCAAGACCGAAATTAATAAGATTTTTCCGATGTAATTTAATAATAAATACGACTTTATCTTTCCTTACGAAGCGATTTTAATAAGGCCAGAAGCAGTTTTAATCTGACTTAGGCCAGCTGGTCCCTGTTGCGGCTTAAGTCCGGTCCCTGTCCTGGCTTCCCCTAATGCATATCGCCCCAACCCGATGCATACAGGACAGGGGCTTCTTTTCACAATCGACGCATTACGGCTGCCGTTGACTTCACCGAATTTGATCCGCCCGACCAAGGCACAGCCGAGAGCATCCTAAGCCAATTCGAGGGTTCTGTGCTGGCTGTCAGGCCGCCGGGTTTCGTTGCCCCGGTGACTCGGGAGGAGTGATCAAAACTAGCTCTTGTTGGTGTGCCGTCAGGGGGGCATTCTGGACCAAATGATCCAGGCTCTTAAAAATATTATCCGGCTGCTGTTAGGCTCAATCCGGGATTTGACCCCGATCATTCTGGTTATTGCCTTTTTTCAGATTGTCATCCTGCAACAGCCGTTCCCCGATCTTGAAAAGATCATCACGGGGCTGATTTTTGTCATCATTGGGCTGGCTTTGTTCATCCAGGGCCTGGAGATGGGACTGTTCCCCTTAGGCGAAGTCATGGCCGAAGCCTTCGGCCGCAAAGGCAGCCTGTCGGCGCTGCTATCCTTCGCCTTTTGCCTGGGCTTCGGGACGACGGTCGCAGAACCGGCCTTGATTGCCGTCTCCAAGGAAGCCGCTGAGGTCGCCGGCACAGCCGGCTTCATTGAAGCTTCCGAAGAGGCCCGCCGGGACTATGCCACTAACCTGCGCCTTACCGTCGCTATATCCGTTGGCTTGGCCCTGGTATTGGGGGTGTTTCGCATCCTCAAGGGCTGGCCGATCCAGTACCTGATTATCGGCGGTTATCTGCTGGTTATGATCCTGACCACAATGGCGCCGTCCGAGATCATCGGCATAGCCTACGATTCCGGCGGGGTGACGACGTCGACCATTACCGTACCCCTGGTCACAGCCCTTGGCGTTGGCCTGGCCTCAACCATCCGCGGCCGTAATCCTATGGTTGACGGATTCGGCCTGATCGCTTTCGCCAGTCTGACGCCGATCGTTTTCGTTCTGATATTCGGGATGTTTTACGGATGATGGGCTTGCTGAACCATACCTTGAGCACGGCCCTCGTCACGATCGGCGACGTGGCGCCCATCGTCGCCATCATTTTTGGCTTTCAATTTTTTGTCCTGCGCAAACGCCCCGCGAACCTGGGCCGAATTGCCATCGGATTTGTCTATGTCCTGATCGGACTGACCTTCTTCCTGGTTGGCTTGGAGGAAGCCCTGTTCCCAATCGGCAGAACCATGGCCGAACAACTGACGGCACCGGCTTTTCTCGGCGGGGTTCAGGAGGTGGCGGGCGGCAGTCATGCTTTAGGCTGGACCGATTATCTGTGGGTATATGTCTTTGCAGCGGCCATAGGCTTTTCGACGACCATTGCCGAACCGTCGCTGATCGCCATTGCCCATAAGGCGGAGACGGTTTCCGGCGGTACGGTGGATGCTTTGGGCCTGCGCATTGCCGTGGCTGTCGGTGTTGCAATTGGAGTTTCTTTGGGGTCCTTCAGGATCGTCATCGACTGGCCGCTCCCGTATTTCATTCTGGCCGGGTACATCATAGTCATTGTTCAGACGGTATATGCGTCGAAAATTATTATCCCCCTGGCCTACGATTCAGGCGGCGTCACCACGTCGACGGTCACCGTACCGGTGGTGGCGGCTCTGGGCCTGGGCTTGGCTTCCACCATTCCGGGGCGCAGCCCCCTTATTGACGGTTTCGGCCTGATCGCTTTTGCCAGCGTATTCCCCATCATGTCTGTATTGGGGTATGCTGTCATCAGTGCATGGCTGCGGAAGAAACAGCACAAAGAAGGAGAAAACGGCGATGGATCTTAAACTCATCATGGCTCTGGTTAATGAAGAGAAAACCGAGCCGGTCATGCAGGCCGCCCGCGACGCCGGGGCGACCGGGGCAACCATTATCACCAACGTGCGGGGAGAGGGGCTGACGCCGGGAAAATCCTTCCTTGGCCTCGACCTAACCGCCCAGCGCACCGTTCTGATGTTCCTTGTGGCTGAGCCCAGGGCCCGGTCGATCCTGGAAACCATCGCCGAAGCAGGACAGTTCGATGAAGAACCGGGGACCGGCATTGCCTTTCAGGTTTCCATAGAAGACGCCATTGGTTTGAAGACGCAGACCCCAACCATACTCAGTGAGATTGAGGACGAAGTATGAACACCAACAATTATACCAAGGTTGCCGATGTCATGACGCCCGACGTCAAAACCGTCGAGCGCATGGCAACCGTCAAAGAGGCCATCGACATCATGCGCACCGAAGGCGTTAGTTCATTGGCCGTCGAACGCCGGGATGAAACCGACGAATTCGGGCTGCTGGTGGTCAGCGATATCGCCAGCAAGGTTATCGGCCCTGATAAAGCCATCGACCGCACCAACGTCTATGAGGTGATGGCCAAGCCGGTGCTGAGCCTGCCGCCGGATATGAACATTAAGTTTGCGGTCAGGCTGCTGGTCCGTTTTACCCTGTCCAGGGCCCTGGTCGTCAACCTGGAGCGCAAACCCATCGGCATCGTCACCCTGCGCGACATGGTGCTGCGTCATTCCGAGGACTGGAATGAGGGCTAACCGCTAAGGCTTTACCTGAGCCCGTCAGTCAACGGCTTCTCGAAGGACGCCGCCGCATCACTTCCAAATACCGCGACGGGCTTTCTTTGCCGCATTCTCCTGAAGAATGTAACGGGTTTTGTTTTTATCGGTGACCTGGGCCAAACCCTGGAGGACCATTTCCATTGCCAGATCGACTCGTCCTGAAATACAGGTCACCAATGGAATTCGGTCGAAAAATTCTCCGTCAATGTGGTAACAGGTGATCTCGGATTGACGGATTAAGTTCGACAGGGTGGACGCGGCCATCTGGCCGCAGGGCCAATCCTGACCGCGGCTATCCTGACAGATTTTATTGCGCTGAGGCGCCTTGCTTCCATAAAGGCGAAGGTCAATACCGCCCCAACATTTTCCGTCACGAACCTTACCGCCAATCTGGACGTTGCTGCCATCGATCACACAAGGGGGGCCGCTGATGATGGCGTCGGCGTGAACTTGCGGAACTGCGATGACCATGGAGATGACAATCAAAAAGAACAGAGGGAACCAAAATCTTTTCAGCCGATGGAAGGTTGTCATCTGTTTTAGCTCCTTTACCAGCATTCAATCGCGAAGGCGTCTTTTAACTTACATTTCCCTGATAATCTACAAAACCACAGCAACCTTCCTTCATACAAGACACTGTCCGTTTTTGGTTTATGGCGGACTCTTTAGATGCAGGCATAAAAAAAGCCGCTCTCAGGCGGACGGCAGACTTATTTGGGGGGCTTTGCAGCGGGCGGCGGGGCCGCCCCCAACGGATGTTGGAGGCGGTTGCCTAGTGTCGTTATTCGACGACTGACAGGTTCTCGGCGGAAGATTTTCCGTCGCGACCCGGCTGAAGCTCATAGGAGACCTTCTGCCCTTCGTTCAGGGTGCTCAGACCGGCGCGCTCGACGGCCGAGATGTGAACGAAAGCGTCCTTGGAGCCGTCTTCCGGCTCGATGAAACCAAAACCCTTGGTCGGGTTGAACCACTTAACTGTACCAGTAGCCATAGTAATTTCCTTAACAGGTATCTAATTGTTGCGCCTCACACCATGTGGCGGCGCGCTCGACTTAACGCTTACATTGTTAGGGAGTAACTAAGCTAATCGGGGTACCGGTTATTTAGGCAACACCAAACATATGCAACACGCAGTTGGGGTATGTAGCGGAAATCACGGAAAAGTCAATGACTCTCGTTAGAAATGCGCTGGTCACGAACTTGGCCTGTTGGCCCGCCCCGGGCGTCCGGGTGCTACCAAAAGACTCAATGAACGGTTCGCCGCAACGGCAAACGGCGCTATAGTAAGCGGAAATCTCGACCATCAATAGGGAGGACGCAGATGGGCGGCGGCACTTGGGGTAGGCGGTTTATCATCGGTTTGTTGACGGCGGCGGTTTTGGCGGCGGCGCCGCATGCGGTCCGGGCGGCGGCGGGACCGGCCCTCGGCAAGACGGCGCCGGATTTCACCGGCACCGACAGTTACGGCAAATCCCACACCCTTTCCGCTTACCATGGCAAGGTTGTCATCCTCGAATGGTTCAACGACGGTTGTCCCTTCGTCGGCAAGCATTACGGCACCCGGAACATGCAGACCCTGCAGAAAGAAGCGGCGGCTCAGGGCGTCGTCTGGCTGAGCGTGGTTTCGTCGGCTCCCGGCCGCCAGGGCTATTCGACCCCGGAGCGGGCCAACAGGCTGGTCCGGGATTGGCAGGCGGCGCCGACGGCGGTGCTGCTCGACCCCAAGGGGACCATCGGCCGCCTTTATGACGCCAAGGTGACGCCGCACATGTACATCATCAACAAACAGGGGGCGCTGGTCTACAAGGGAGCCATTGACGATATCCCGTCGCCGGTCCATGAAGACGTCAAGGTGGCCAACAATTATGTCCGCGCCGCCCTCAAGGAAGTGATGGCCGGGCAACCGGTCAGCAAACCGTCGAGCCGGGCCTACGGCTGCACGGTGAAATACGCCTGGTAGGCATTTGATAGATTAGGGAAGGGGAGGTCCCAATCATGACCCTCAAAACACTGTCGAGGCTATTCATCGTTTTCATCCTGGGAGTCGGTGTAACCGCCTGCCAGACGGCCAAGGTGGATCCCATTGGCGGGGCCAGGATCGGCATGGTCCTCATGCACGGCAAGGGCGGCACGTCGAATCATATCGACTCCCTGGCTGACAGCCTGCGCGGCGCCGGGGTGCTGGTGGAAACGCCGCTGATGCCTTGGGGCAAGGGGCGCATCTACGACAAGACCTACGACGATTCCATGTTAGAGATCGATGCCGCCGTCAATCGCCTGAAAGCCAAGGGCGCCAAGCGCATCGTCGTCGGCGGTCATAGTTTGGGGGCCAATGCGGCCTTGGGATACGGGGCCCGGCGCGACGGGCTCGCCGGTGTTATCCTGTTGGCCTATGGCCATGTTCCCAGCGGCAGGGTGTTTCCCTCCAAGCTGGGCTCTTCCATCGCCAAGGCAAAAGCCATGATTGATGCCGGTAACGGCATGAAAACGGCCGGTTTTGGAGACCTCAACCAGGGCCGCACGCCGTCCCGTTCGGTCAGGGCCGATATCTATTACAGCTGGTTCGCCCCGGATGGTCCGGCCAGTGATAAGAACAATGCCGGTAATGTCAAAAACGGCACACCTGTCCTATGGGTCAGCGGTACCCAGGACCGGGTGTCGGAGTTCGGCAAGGGACTGATCTACAGCAAAATTCCCAGTCACCCGAAGAACAACTTCGTGGTCATTCAAAGCAACCACATCAATACGCCCCGGGATTCCGTGAAGACCGTCTCCGGCTGGCTGCGGGGACTATAACGGCGGACCGCCATGAAGCGCAGGGGGACCAGGATTAGCTTAGCGACAATCCTGACCGTGCTTGCCTGCACCATGGCCCTGGCCTATCTGATCTGGCCCTACGTGACCCTCAGCTCGCTCTACCTGGCGCTGAAAGGGGCCGATCAGGCGGCGCTTTCCGAGCGCGTCGACTGGCGCTCGCTGAAAGCCAATCTGGCCAGCGATATCAACCGGCTGGCGGTGGTCGCCGTCAACCGGCGGCTGGATGACGGTCAAAAGGCAGGTCAGGGACCGGCCCCCCGCATAACCTGGAAAGCCTCGGCCCTGGCCGACCGTATCGCCGCCACGGTGGCGACGCCCGCAGGCCTGATCGCCCTGTATGACGATCCCGCCTATGTGCGGTGCCTGTTGGCGGCCTTTCGCGCCGGCGACCGGGATGCCGCCGATGGTTGCCGCCTTGCCGAAGCGTCAGGGGCACCAACCGCAAAACGGGAGAGCGGCCTGCAAGGGCCGAACCTGTCGCGCCTTGCTGAAAAGACGGGATATGCCTTTTTCACCGGCCTGCTGACCTTCCGCCTCGAAGTGATCCACGACGGGGTGCCTTATAGCTTGCGGCTGCGGCGCCGGGGCTGGGGCTGGAAGCTGACGCGGATTTTCTTCGATCCCTTTGAAAAGCAACAGCCATAAGCCCTGTTTCCGGGGTCGTTACGCAGCCCCAATAAAAACATAAAATTTGTGTGATATGTGATGTAGATCACAGCCAGACCTGCAGAAAGCGCCCATACTATAGGCAACTTCGGGGGTATCCTCTACCCCTGTAAGCCTCCCTGTTGAACTCGCCGGGTCTTCGGACCCGGCTTTTTTTGTGATTTCCGGCGGGGGGCGCTGGTGCCTTTATTTACAGTTTTAATCGCGATACCCTGCACCGGTAAGGTCCGTGAAATCCGGCAAACAGGCGCTGTTGTCATGCAGATCAAAGACATCATCAAACGCAAGGGCGGCCATGTCGATACGGCGCCGCTGGACATGACCCTGAGCGAGGCCGCCCAAATGCTGTGCGAGCATCAGGTGGCCTTGCTGGTGATCTGCAACAAGCGCGGCGACATCGTCGGCGTGCTGTCGGAACGCGACGTGCTGCGCGGTCTGGCCGAAGAACAGGGCTATGCCCCGGCGACGCCGATTAAGGATTACGTGACCCCGAAATTCTATGCCTGCACGCTGGACGCCGATATCGCCGATGTCCTGAAAATCATGAATGACGGCGGCTTCCGCCATGTGCCGGTGATCGAACTGAAACGGCTTTTCGGCATCGTCAGCATCCTCGACCTGCTCCGTTTCCTGGTCGAAAACCAGTCCATCAAAGGCCGCGAAGAGATGTGGCAGAAGTTGAACTGGATGTAGGGCGGGCCGCCTTTTCTCTCCCACCCGCCCCAGCCTTCGGCCCCGGTTTCCCGGCTCAATAGGTAATGAAAAAATCACATAATTCTGGCTGTGAATTTATTATTGTCGAATACCAGTGAAAAAAATTATCGCTGCATGCCCGAAAGGAATTGCATACGGGGGC
>JADHTD010000133.1 GCA_016776525.1 Rhodospirillales bacterium | reverse complement strand
CTTAAGCCCTTTTTGAGCGTTACTTGTAACCTCTCAGATCATCGATCAGTTCCGGCAGGAACAATGACACCTGTGGCACGTAGGTAATGATGATCAGGAAGAAGAGCAGGATCATCAGCCACGGCAGGGCGGCGCGAACCACCCAGAAGAGGCTCTTGCCGGTTATCCCCGACATCACGAATAGGTTGAGACCAACCGGTGGCGTAATCATACCGATCTCCATGTTGACCACCATAATGATGCCGAGGTGGATCGGATCGATACCCAGCTTCAGGGCGATCGGAAACAGGATCGGCGCCATGATCAAGAGGATCGCCGACGGTTCCATGAAGTTACCGGCAATCAGCAACAGGATGTTGACGATGATCAGGAAACCCCAGGCCGGCAGTCCCCAACTGACAATGGTCTCGGTGATCGAGTGGGGAATGCGCTCGGTGGTCAGCACATGCGCAAAGAGGAAGGCATTGGCGATGATGAAGAGCAGCATGATGGTGACCTTCGAGGCATCGAGAATGACCTTGCGCACTTCCGGATCGGAAATAGTCTTTGGAATGGCTAGCAAAGAAAGTGACATGTTGCGGGCAAAGGCCATACCCGATGACTCACCGTCCTTGCGCCATTGAACGTCTTTCAACGGGCCCATGTCGCGGTAACCAAATACAGAGATGAAATAGGCGTAGACGGCCGACACGGCAGCCGCCTCCGTCGGGCTGGCAACGCCGCCGTAAATGGAGCCCAGGACGATGATGATCAGCATGATGCCACCCAGGGCGCTGAAGAACGACGATCCGATTTCACCAAATCCGGGCCAGGGTTGGGCCGGTAGGTTTTTGATCCGGGCGACGAAGTAGATGACGATCATCAACATGGTGCCCATCATGATGCCCGGAATAAAGCCGGCCATGAACATACGGGCCGCCGAGACCTCGGTAGCCGCCGCATAAACCAGCATGACGATGCTGGGCGGTATGAGGATGCCCAGCGTTCCGGCATTGGCAATGACGCCGGCCGCCATATTTAGTGGGTAACCGGCCTTGACCATGCCGACGATGACGATCGAGCCGATGGCCGCCACGGTCGCCGGGGAAGACCCGGAAACGGCCGCGAACAG
The DNA here is from genome assembly GCA_016776525.1 of Rhodospirillales bacterium. Classification (GTDB taxonomy): domain Bacteria; phylum Pseudomonadota; class Alphaproteobacteria; order Rhodospirillales; family JADHTD01; genus JADHTD01. The sequence continues at coordinate 6,120 of JADHTD010000133.1, read as the reverse complement.
CATACAGGCCATCACCGAGGCCATAGCCAGGCCGCCGCGGATATGACCGACGATGGCAATGGCGAAACGGATCAGCCGGCGGGCCACGCCGCCGGTCGAGAGAAACGCCGACGACAGGATAAAGAACGGAATGGCCAACAGGGTGTAATGCTCGGACACCGCCTCGAACAGTTTGAGCGAGACGCTGGCCAGCGAGTCGCTGGAGAACATAAGAATGGTGGCGATGCTGGAAAAACCGAGCGCAATGGCAATCGGCATGCCGAGGAACATGCACGCGAACAACAAGATAAAAAGGGCGGCAGTGGTCATTTGCTGTCCTCCCCGTTGTCGATTGCCGGTTTGTCTCCGAGATCGAAGTCATCAAGGGCATCCCTGGCCTCATCGGCCAGTACGAAACCAGTCTGCTTGCCGGTATAGAGGCTCCAGAACAGTTCAAGGAAACGGACAGCCAGCAGGATAAAACCGATCAGCAGGATCGAATGAGCCACCCATTTTTGAATGGCCATGTCTTCCAGTTCGATGCTGATCGAATAAACCTTTTCCAGGTAAATCCAAGCGCCATAACCATAAAGGGCACAATAAAGCAGGCACAGGAAGACGGCGAAGATGGTTACGAGGCGGCGTACATTGGGGTCGAGCAGGCGAACCACGGCATCGACGCCGATGTGGCAGCCGACCTTGATGCCGTAGGAAGCGCCGAACAGCACCATCCAGGCCGACATGTGCAGGGTCAATTCCTGTATCCACAAAGCGCCGGCGGTGAAGACAAAGCGCATGATCACTTCAACGAAGACCAGCAGGGTCATGCTGACCAAAAGGAGAGAAATGATGCTTTCTTCGATATGGTTGATTGAACGGGCAAGCATGGTGCGTGCAGTCTCCCCTATACCTTAAATATGGCGTGACGGCTTTGGTGCCGTTCTTCGCCTGGCTTAAAAATTTTGCGTTAAGCCACTGTCAATTGAGCAAACAATAGGATGGGTAATGAAGTAAAGGATGAAATGGATAAAAAAAAGGGAGCCGGCACCCGCCGAAACGGGCACCGGCAAAAATCCCTTTAGTTCATCATGTTCGATTTGACGGCGGCATCGATGATGTCTTTGCCGATTTGTCCTTCGAACTTTTTCCAGACAGGCTTCATGGCTTCAACCCATTTGGCGCGATCGCCAGCAGAGAGTTGAAGTATCTTGGAGCGGCCGGAATCAGCGATCCGCTTGCGGTCACTGGTGGCTTTGTCCAAAGCAACCTGGTTGCCGTGGGCAACGGCTTCGTTCATAGACTTACTGACGACGCCACGGATATCGGCCGGCAGGCCTTTCCAGAACTCAGTCGAGGTCACGATCAGGTAATCGATCAGGCCATGGTTGGATTCAGTAACGTAGTCCTGAACTTCGAAGAATTTCTTCGAATAGATGTTCGACCAGGTGTTTTCCTGACCGTCGATGGCTTTCGTCTGCAGCAGGGTGAAGACTTCGGAGAAAGGCTTCTTCAGCGGCAGGGCCTTAACGGCTTCGAACTGGGCGACCAGAACGTCGGAGCTCTGAATCCGGAATTTCAGGCCATTGGCGTCGCTCGGCACTTTCAGCGCCCGGCTGGCCGACAGCTGCTTGAGGCCATTATGCAGATAGCCGAGACCGGTCAGGCCCTTGCTTTCCATGGACATGAGCAGTTTCTGGCCGACCGGACCGCCTTGGAAACGGCCGACGGCGTGGATGTCTTTGAACAGGAACGGCAGGTCAAAGACCTGGAGTTTCTTGGTGTACTTGCCGAATTTCGACAGCGACGGGGCGGCCAGTTGCACGTCACCCAACAAAATGGCTTCGAGAACCTTGTTATCGCCGTAGAGCTGTGAATTCGGGAAAACCTGGACTTTCACCTTGCCGGGAAGGCGCTTTTCGACCAGCTCTTTGAACTTGTTGGCCATCTTACCTTTCGGCGTGTTTTCGGCAACGACGTGCGAAAACTTGATGACGATTTCTTTCGCCTGCAGGCTGGTGGCCGCAAAGACCAGAGCAACAGCAGTCACACTAATTTTCAGAAAACGCATGAGATACTCCCTATGTTACATGCTTTTTAGGGTCGCTTCCTTGGGCTTTTTCTCCGTTGCCGTATTATTCGGAAGCGGCCAACTCATGTCTTATTAGCAAGCCGTATGCCAGTTAATTTACGATGTGGAAGAAGGCTGATTTAATCCATTATTACAGATGGTTATAGGTATTATAAGATATAATGATAAAACGAGTGTGGGCGGATTTCCACCCATACGGATGTATTCCATGGGTGGAAATCCGCTTACCGGGAAAGGTCAACGGATCGAACGTAATCCACGCAGTCAGAGCCGATCGATTGGGTGAATTCCAGCGCCAGGGCTTAAGCCCAGCCAAATCCCATCACCGTCAGGAACAGGCCCAGCAGCAGCGCCCCAACACCGGAGACGCGCAACAGTCCTTCATTCTTCAAATAGGGTTGCCACAGGCGGAGGATGGATTTGGGGAAAACCAATAACGCGACGCCTTTTAGGCAGGCCAACCAGCCTATGATGGTCACCACGACATGCCAGGTGGCGGTCCAGTCGGCATGGAAAGTCAATATCAGCACGCCGATAATCAAGGCGAGAAGACCGCCGATGTAGCACAGCGCCGGTTGTTTCATGAAATCCTGCATCATCTTGCGGTATATGTCGGGCTGGATCAGGAGGCCCAGGGCGACAACGATGTAGACGGGGCCGAGGATGCGGGAAACAATATCTGCGGCAAGCATGGCATTGCCCTCCATTGTTTCTTTCCATTTTATCACGGGAAACCGCAGAACAGCCGAAAAATTACCTAAAATCTTCCCGTACCAGGCCGTATTTTTTCATTTTGTCATAGAGCGTTTTGCGGGGCACATCGAGGGCTTCCATAGTCTGCTTGATGTTTCCCTGGGTGCGGGTCAGTTCCTGGGCGATCAGGCTTCTCTCAAAATTACCCACTTGATCGGTCAGGGGGTGGCTCTCTTTTTCAATGGCCGAACCGCCGCCGATCAAGTCGTCAATGGGTACCGTTTGTTTTTCCTGGAAAAAGGCATAGCGTTCCGCCACGTTACGCAATTCACGGACGTTTCCCGGCCAGTGATGGGCCATCAGGGCAGCCGTTTGTTCCTGGTTAAGGGGAGCCATTTCCCGGTTGTGCTGGGCACTGGCGACCAGCAGGAAATGCTGGAAAAGAAGTGGAATATCTTCACGGCGGTCGCGCAGGGGCGGGATATCGATCATCGCCACGTTGAGCCGGTAATACAGGTCTTCCCGGAAACCGCCCTTCGAGACGGCTGCCTTCAGATCGGTTTTGGTCGCCGCGACAACCCGGATATCCAGGGGAATGGTTTCGTTGGATCCGACCCGTTCGATGGATCGTTCCTGTAGGACCCGCAACAGTTTGACCTGCATGCCCATCGGCATGCTTTCGATTTCATCCAGGAAAACGGTGCCACTGGCGGCAAATTCGAATTTGCCGATACGTTGATCAACGGCGGTTGTGAATGAACCGGCTTCATGACCGAAAATTTCACTCTCGAACAAGGTTTCCGGAATCGCCCCGCAATTGAGCGCCACGAAATTATGATCCCGGCGGTTGCTGCCTTCATGCAGCGAGCGGGCAACCAGTTCCTTGCCGGTGCCGGTTTCGCCCTGGATCAGGACATCGGTATCGGCACTGGCGATATCGGCGATCAATTGGCGCATACGGACGAGCGGCGGTGATTCACCGACGATGCGGGGGCCGAGCGTGTTGCGGCTTTCTAATTCCCGGCGCAAAGCCTGATTTTCCAGGGTCAGGGCCCGTTTTTCGATGGCCCGTCCGACGACTTCGATCAGGTGATCCCTGGAAAACGGTTTTTCGATAAAATCATAGGCCCCGTCGCGCATGGCCTGGACCGCCATCGAGATATCCCCGTGTCCGGTAATCAGCACCACCGGCAGTTCCGGTACGGTTTCCTGGGCCCGCTTCATGAATTCCAGGCCGTCCATTTTCGGCATCTTGACGTCACAGATGATGACCCCGGGCCAATCTCTGTTCAGTAACCCGAGAGCCTCTTCCGCCGTGTCCTGGCAATTAACTTCGAAACCGGCCAGTTCCAGGGACTGTTTACCGGACAAACGCACATGTTCGTCATCATCAATAAGGATTACAGTTCCGTTCTGGGTCATCCGGTGGCTCGTTTAGTGGCTTCCGCCCGCTGCAATTCGATGGTGAAAACAGCACCGCCGTCGGCGCCGTTGGCGGCCCGTAACACACCACCGAATTCCCGGATAATACTGTAGGAAATGGAAAGGCCCAGCCCCAATCCCTTGCCGACTTCCTTGGTGGTGAAGAACGGGTCGAAAACCTGTGTCAGTAAATCCGTTGAAATACCGGGGCCGGTATCGGTGAACGTCAGGAGGCTGGTGTCGGAGGTATGCCGGGCGTCAATCTGAATTTTCTTGCCGCCGTTACCCTGCATGGCGTCCAGGGCATTGCCGATGAGGTTGACGAAAACCTGCTGCAAACGCACCGGTTCGGCATAGACAAAAATATCCTCGTCCCATCCGCTGACGGCAACATCAATGCTTTGCTGTTTGAAACGTTCCTCGAAAATTCGCAGGGTTTCTTCCAGGGAGACCGGTAAGGAGACTGGCATGACATCGGTCGATTTCTTGTGTGCAAATGTCTTAAGATGGCCGATTATCTGCGCCATGCGGCCCGTCAGCGTCGCGATCAGGGATAAATTTTCGCGGGCTTCACCGGTTCTTTCGGAATCAAGCAGCAGATGGGCATTTTCCGCATAACTGCGGATCGCCGCCAACGGCTGGTTTAATTCGTGGCTGATGCCCGCCGACATCTGTCCCAGGGCGGCCAGCTTTCCGGCCTGGATCAATTCCTGTTCGGCCCGTTGTCTTTCCTGCATTTCCTGCTGTAGGCGGACGTTGCTCAGTTTTAAGTCCCGGGTCCGTTCCTGGACCCGCTGTTCCAGTTCCCCATAGGCTTCTTCCAGGGCCTGCTGGCTTTCCCGCTGTAAATCCATCCGATCCCGCAAGTTACGGCGGCGCTGCAACAGGTAAACGCCGATCAGCAGGATGAAAACCAAGAAGCCGCCGGCGAAGACCAGAGCCGCCACAACCTGGGTATTGACCGGCGCCGTCGGCGACAGGATGTGAACGATCCAACCGGCTTCCGGCATCAGCGCACTTTGCACCAGATAATTGACGGTGCGGGGTGACTTGCCGGCGACCTCCTGGCGGATTCTCATCCGTTCCACATCGTCCCCCCCGGACCCTTGCGGTCCCAGGGGCAGGGGGTTCAATTTCGAATTGCCGTACTGACGGCTTAGCTTGATCCGTTCCAAAGTCTGAGGATCAAGCGGTTGCAGGGTCTTGAATTTCCACTGTGGAATGCTGCTGAGAAAGATGACGCCGTTGGTATCGGTCACGATGATGGCGTCGGAACCCTTTGCCCAGGCCTCTTCGATCTCTGCCGTACTGACTTTGACAACGACGACCCCCAGGGTATCGGTTCCCACCTGCACCGGATAGGCAAAGTAATACCCCCTTTTGTTGGATGTCGTGCCAAGCGCAAAGTAGCGCCCCAGTTTACCGGCCATGGCCTGTTGGAAATACGGCCGGAAGCTAAAATTACGCCCTATAAAGGGGCGTTCCGAATTCCAGTTGCTGGCGGCGATGGTCAGGCCGCTCTTGTCCATAAGGTAGGTATCGGATGCCCCGGTCAGGCGGTTGATGACTTCCATATAATGGTTGGTGCGGGTCAGTTCGTTGATATCCTTGGGGTTCAGCAGGAAGCGTACAACCTGATCGTTGCGGGCAAAGAGGCCCGGTAACACTTGGTATTTTTCAAGAAAGCCTTCAAGGTTGGCGATGTGCAGGTCCAGGGTATGGCGGGCCCGGTCACGAACCTGGGACAGGAAATAATCCTGGCTCCAGATTGAGGTCAGCCACAATACGCCGCCAATGAGGAGGGCGGCCGTTACTGCCAGCCACCAATTGGTTTTCCTCCTGAAATCGGTCGACGTCATTGGAACTAAACCCTCAAACCGTTTATCGCCGCAGCATACCTTAAACCGGGGAAGATGAGAATTGTCCAGGATGTCCCG
>JADHTD010000132.1 GCA_016776525.1 Rhodospirillales bacterium | reverse complement strand
GGTTTGAGGCATGAGCATACTTTCCGCCGCCATTATCCTGTTCCTGATCATGGATCCGATCGGCAACGCGCCGACCTTCATGGCGGTGTTGGGCAATGTTGCGCCGGAGAAACGGCTTAGCATCATCGTCCGCGAAATGCTGATCGCGCTTCTTATTCTGGTGCTGTTCCTGTTTTTCGGTTCCCACATCCTGACCGCCATGAACATCTCGGCCCCGGCCCTCAGCGTGGCCGGCGGGGTGGTGCTGTTCCTGATCGCTATCCGCATGATTTTCCCGACCGAGCGGGGATTAGGGCTCGGCGACGAAGAAGACCCTTTCATCGTGCCGTTGGCCATGCCGTTGATTGCCGGTCCGGCGACCATGACCATGGTGGTCTTGTTTGCCTCGCGCGAACCGGACCGCCAGTTGGACTGGCTGGCGGCGCTACTGGCGGCCTGGGCGGTGTCGGTGGTGATCCTGGCTTCGTCCAATTACCTGATGCGGTTGATCCGTGAACGGGGCCAGCGGGCCTTGGTCCGCTTGATGGGCATGATCCTGACGGCCATGGCCGTACAGATGCTGATGGACGGTATCGGCGAATTCCTGTCATCGCTGCCGAAGGGGGGCGTTTGAGGTGGCTTCGAAAATTCGCCTCGACCAATTATTGGTGGACCGCGGCCTCGCCGAGAGCAGAAGCAAGGCGCAAAGCCTGGTAATGGCCGGGCTGGTTTATTCCGACACCCGGCGGCTCGACAAGCCGGGCCATTCGATAGCCGTCGATGCGCCGATCACGGTTAAAGGCAAGGACCACCCGTGGGTATCGCGCGGCGGTCTCAAACTGGCCCATGGACTCGATTTTTTCGGCCTCGATCCGGTCGGCAGGGTCTGTCTGGACGTTGGCGCCTCGACGGGCGGTTTTACAGATGTCCTGCTGAGCCGCGGTGCGGCCAGGGTCTATGCCGTCGATGTCGGTTACGGGCAACTGGCCCAGAAGCTGCGCGATGACCCGCGTGTCGCCGTCCTCGAACGCACCAATGCCCGCCATCTGACGGCTGAACAGGTGCCGGACCCGGTAGGCATGCTGGTCTGTGACGCCAGTTTTATCGGCCTCCGCACCCTGTTGCCCGCTTCCCTGGCATTGGTGCAGCCGGGCGGCCATGCGGTAGCCCTCATCAAGCCCCAGTTCGAAGCGGGACGCGAGAAGGTCGGCAAGAAGGGCGTCGTCAGCGACGCCGATGTCCATCAAGAGGTTTGTGAAACTATTCGCTCCTGGTGGGACGGACTGGCCGGCTGGCGGGTGCTGGGGATCGATAAAAGCCCGATCACCGGCCCTGAAGGCAATGTGGAATTCCTCATCGGTGCGGAGTGCTTCACCGCACCGGTCCCGGACGAACAGTAATCCGCCGGAACAAAGCGTATTTCGACCAAATTAAGGAAAAGACAAAATGCTCAAACTTGCATCCATCTTCGCCATCGGCCTGTGGTCAATCGCCGAACATTTCAAAAGCATTTGAAGGAGGATTCATGCCAAATTTCACATCACTGGCCGGACCCGTCGGCGGGCTCCTTAAGCAACGCGGCGAGACCGTAGCTGTCGCCGAATCATCCACCGGCGGCTTGATATCGGCGGCGCTGCTGGCGGTGCCGGGGGCTTCGGCCTATTTCGTGGGCGGCGGCGTCATTTACACGGAAACCTCCCGGCTGGCCTTATTGGACATCGACCTCAACGACCATCCCGGCATGCGCGCCAGTACCGAGCCCTATGCCCTGCTGGCGGCGCAGACCATTCGGCAAAAACTCGGCGCCACCTGGGGGCTGGCGGAAACCGGGGCCACCGGGCCGACGGGAAACCGCTATGGAGATACGGCGGGGCATTGCTGTATCGCCCTGGCTGGACCGGTGGAACGGGCGATTACCATCGAAACCGGCAGGGCCGACCGGGAAGCCAATATGCAGGACTTTGCGGAACGGGCTCTGACGTTCTTTGAAGAGGCGCTCGGCGCCTCCTGACCCGGTTTAGAGACAGACCTTCGGGAAAAACAGACTGACGGCGGTGCCGGTGCCGGGTTCGCTGTCGATGGTCAGGGTACCGCCGTGTAATTCCACCAAACCTTTGGCCAGCGGCAGGCCGAGGCCGGTTCCTTCCTGATCCAGCTTACTGTCGTTATTAACCTGACCGAATTTCTCCAGGGCCTTGCCAATACCATCCGCATCCATGCCGATGCCGGTATCACTGACGGTCAGGGTGAAGGATCCGTTCTGGCCCTTTTCCGCATAAATAGAAACCGTACCGCCGGTTTCCGTGAACTTGACGGCGTTGGACAGCAGATTGACCAGGATTTGTTTCAGGCGACGTTCGTCCATGCGTACCCGAAGCGGCTTGCCGAGGGTACGGTTGAGCAGACCGATGCCACGTTCATAGGCCCGTTGGGTGACCAGCCGCAGGGAAGCCTCGACCGTTTCGTTGAGGTCGAAGTCCGTTTCGTTCAGGTCCAGTTTACCGGCTTCAATGGCCGAAACGTCGAGGATATCATTGATCAGGTCCAACAGGTGATGCCCGGACTCATGAATATTCCGCACATACTCCGCCTGTTTCTCGTTGGCCAGTTCCCCGAAGATTTTTTGATCGAGGGCTTCCGAAAAGCCGAGGATGGCGTTCAACGGCGTGCGCAGTTCGTGGCTCATGTTGGCCAGGAACTCGGTCTTCACCCGGTTGGCGGCTTCCGCGGTTTGGCGGGCGTTGACTTCGTCGGAGTTGTCGATAGTAGTGCCGCGGTAGCCCTTGAAGACGCCGTTGTCATCAAACACAGGAATGGCGCTTTTGATGACATGGCGCATTTCACCCTTGGGGTTGCGCCAGGAAAACTGTTCTCCATGAAAGGCTTCATGGGAATCGTATAGGGTTTTGAGCCTGCTTTCGGTTTCCGGATCGATCTGGCGGTATCCAACTTCCCATTGCCGTTTGCCGACCAGTTCATCGGCGGAACCGGAGAGACCGCCATGGGGAGAAGAAACATAAGTAAACCGGTGCTGATCATCGGTTTCCCAAAAGCGGTCTGCTGCCGATGCCGTGAAATCCTTGAAGCGCTGCTCGTTTTTCTTGAGCATGGAAGTGTTATCTTTGGTGGTCTGCAACAAGGCATTGAAGCTGTTGGCCAGTTCTCCCAATTCGCTGTTGCGGTTGCGGTCGCCGGGATCGAGACCGCTGGGCAACCCACTGTCGTCGCGGATATCCTGGATTTGGGCGTGCATGTGGAGCAAGGGAAAAACCAGGATGAAGCCGATTACCGCCATGGCTACCGAAGTAACGAAGAAACAAATGATGAAGATGCGCAGGGAAACCCGTCCGAAATATCCCTGTAGCAGGCCACCGATATGGGATGTATCCCTGACCACGGCAATGCCTTGCTTGAAGCCCGTTACGGATTCAGGCCAATAGAGCCAGAGGCTTTGTCCCTCTTTATCGTGGATCGAAAGGGGTTTGGCCGCGTTGTCCAGTCGGGCGGGAAAGGGGGGGGTCGGTCCCATGGTCTTCAGGCGTTTGCCGGACGGGCTGTATAGGGCGGCCCCCCTAAAGCCGGTCCCTTTAAAGAGCGTTTCCAGGTCCGATCCCGTCGGAACAGGGTGGTGTTCCAGGTGCAGCAGCAGGGAAATGGCGCCGGTGCGGGCCGTCTCTTCCAGGTTGGCGAATATTTCCCCTTTTTCCCGCTGGTAATCGGGAATAAAGATCGCCATTTCGATGACCAGGATACTGGCAAACACCGCCACGGCCAGCCGCTGGGCGATGGTCGAGGAAACGAGTGTTTTTAGCTCCGTCCAAAAGGAATTCATTCGGGAAACACCGAAACAGCTTTCCGCCAAGTGTTGTGACTTGCGAAAAGCAATCATTTTATCAGTATTATTAAAGTAATATCCACACCCCCCGTGTAGCTATTTTTTGTATCACATAAAGTCGGAAAGAAAAAGTTATCCTAAAGCATTAAAAGACGGCCTGTAGCTTGCCTATCGGATGGTCTAAAATAAGGCCTGCATTAGCCGACAGTAAGGAGATAAAAAACGTGCAGTTCTTCGCATGGGGGATCAATAAGCCGGGGGTCAAGGACCGCCGCACAGCTATCATCAAAACCCATTGGGATTTCATCGCCCAGTATGACGACCAACTCATCGCCCGCGGACCGGTGATGTTGCCCGATGATCTCAGCGTCGTCACGGGCTCCATCCATATTGCCGACCTGGAAGATTGGGATGCGGCGCGGCGCTTCGTTTACGAGGAACCCTTCGCCCGCGCCGAATTGTTCGCCGACATAATGTTGACCCGCTTTGAACTGGATCTGGGCCGCACCCAGTTTGAATTTGAGAGCAATCCCGACCATCCCCGCTATTTCATTTATTGCCCGGCCGCCGAGGGCTCGGCGGCGGAGCGCGACGCCCTGAGGGATACCCATGAAGCCTATTGCAGGGGATTTGATCAACACTTTGTCTGCCGTGGTTCTCTGCTGACCTTTGAGGGAGATTGGAACGGCAGCCTGTTCTTCCTGGAAATGCCGGACCGCAACGTCGTCGATGCCTTCCTGGAGGGCGAACCCTATGCCCAGGCCGGACTTTTTTCAGAGACCCAAGTTCACCGCTGGACCATGGGAGGGCCCGGCAACCTCAACGCCGCCGGCGCCCTGGACTAAGGCCCTCTAACCATGAATGTCCTGGCAATCCGCGTTGTTAACGATGTCTTCCTGCGTGCCAATGCCGCCCCGTCGGATTTGGCGCTTTGGTGCCTGCACGGCTTCGCCGACTGCGGGGCTGCCTTCGCGCACCTTTTTGAAACGCCCCTTGGACGCCGGGTCCGCATGATGGCGCCGGACCTGCCCGGCTTCGGGGCCAGTCCGCGGGGCGATCACGGTGGCACCATCGCCGATCATGTGGCGACCCTGCTGGGTTTGATCGAAGAAGAAACGCCGGACATGAAAATCGGCCTGGTCGGCCATTCCGTGGGGTCGGTCATCGCCGCCGAGGCGGCCCGTCAACTGGGGCCGCGCTGTGCCGGAATGTTTTCCATCGAAGGCAATTTGACGGCGGATGACGCCTATTTCTCGGGCCAGGCAGTGGACTATGAAAACGCCGCCGATTTTAAAAACCTGTTTACTAACAAAATCTGGGAAAGAAGCGCCGACAGCATCATCTTACGTCTCTACCACGGAGGCCTCATGCAGGCCGATGCCGGAGCCATGTGGACCTTTGGGCGCGATGTGAAATCCTACAGCCGGGACGATCAGCCCGGCCATGTTTTGAAGGCTTTAGACTGCCCGGTGCATTATTTCTGGTGTGCCGACAATACGCCCGAAACCACCCAAAAATTTCTCCGCGATCACGCCCTGCCCAATACGGAAGTTACCGGAACAAGCCATTGGCCAATGCTGGATGCACCTGACAAGGTGGGGGCGTGTTTAGAGTTGTTTTTCAGGGTGGGTTAAACAGTTATATCATGGAAAACTGATGCCGGTTTATGGATAGACCGGCTGCTGCTGATAGGTCATTACAAGTTCGGATCGGCTAAATGCAGACCGGAGGGTGACGATTGGGGATAGAGCGTCACCATGTAGGCAAGGATTTCTCCCATGTCATCGTCGCTCAGGTATTCTGAGTAGGGCGGCATGATGCCGGAGCCGTTGCGGATGATCTTCATTCGATCACGATTGGAACTGTCGGCCCCTACGCCCCGGGAAATATCCGGCGTGCCGGGCACGATCGGGTCTCCCAGTTCACCGTGACAGCCCGAGCAATGGGTCATCCACAGAGACCGGCCGATCAGCACATCGGCGGCGGCAGGAGCCGCAACGAACAACGCAAAAAAAACCACAAGCCCCCTCATCGGCTCACCCTCCGTGCCGTGAATATGGCTGTATCGGCCGTGTCTCAGTTTTTTTGCTATTTATTGACGCGAGCGGCCTCCACATCACACTCGCTTCGTGATTTTATGACCTAAACAGTTTTGGCCATAAGACGCATTGATAACCGTCAATCCACCGGGGGCGCGATGGTGCACTGAATAGAAATATAGGTATGTCTTGAATGGCCGTTTATGGGCTGAACCGTCAGCGGTTTTTGCCGTGGTAGTCTGGGTTGGGCATCATATCGAGGCCGTGGGCCATGCGGTTGGTGTAGTTGAAGAAGCCCACCGTATCGGTGATGTCGAAAATATCCTGGTCGCCGAAGCCCCCATCGCGCAGGACCTGTCGATCCTCTTCGCCGATCTCGTGCGGCGTTTTGGTCAGCTTCCAGGCATAGTCCAGCAGGGCCCGCTGGCGCGGTTCCAATTCCGCCACCCGGTAGTTCAGGACCAGCATCTCCCCCAGTTGCGGATCACCGGAAAGCTCGCGTACCGCCTGGCCGTGGGCGACAAGGCAGTAATAACAGCGGTTGGCGGAAGAGACGACGACGGCGATCATTTCCCGCTCCAGCGTCGAGAGATTGCAGGTTTCTTCGTCCAACATCAGCGTGTTGTAGGTATTGATGAAATTGCGTAGTTTTTCGGGGTTGCCGGTGTAGGCGCGCAGCACATAAGGCACCAGACCCAGCTTTTCCTCGCAAACCTTGAAGTACTTCTTCATATCGTCGTCAAGGCTGTCCGGGTCGGGCAGGGGGATACGGACGATATGGTCGGGCTGGGGCATTATAATTTCCCTCAATCGCCGGGCGCACTGCGTGCTTGGCTCGCGAAACGATTCGCGGCCCGCAGTCGCGGGCTTGTTTCCATCTTGCTTATCCTAGGCGTGGTTGGGTAGGGGTCAAGCTCCAGTAAAAAGCAATGTGGTCTATTCGCCACATTGCGCCCTGTGTCTTAACAAATGATCGGCCAGCACGCAGGCTAGCATGGCCTCGGCTACCGGTACGCCGCGGATGCCGACGCAGGGGTCATGGCGGCCCTTGGTAACGATCTCCGTGTCCTCACCGTCCTCGTTGACGGTGCGCCTCGGGCTGAGGATCGAACTGGTCGGCTTGAAAGCAACCCGGGCGATGACGTCCTGGCCGCTGGAAATGCCGCCTAGGATGCCGCCGGCATTGTTGCTGAGGAAAGTGGTTTTACCATCCTGCATGCGCATCGCGTCGGCGTTATCTTCACCGCTGATCTCGGCGGCCCCAAAGCCATTGCCGATCTCGACGCCCTTGGCCGCCGGGATGCTCATCAGGGCACTGGCGATGTCAGCGTCCAGTTTGCCGTAAATCGGCGCGCCCAGCCCGGCCGGTACGCCGGTGGCTACAACCTCGGCG
>JADHTD010000131.1 GCA_016776525.1 Rhodospirillales bacterium | reverse complement strand
CCCCGGAATGTCCGCAGCCTATTGAAATCAGACAAAATATTCTATCCCTTGCCAACTTTTTCGGGTTGACATCATTTCCGATCCCCAACCCGAAAAAGTTGGCATTCTTATCAATATAAACCGTGAATTAGCGGCCGGTTTGTTCGCTAGCATCGAGGGGGCCGAGGAAGAAAGACCGCCTGAACCGGAACAGCCGGAGGCGGTTAACGACCCCGGTTCGTTCGACTCGTCGGTTTGATTTCCATGGAAGAGAATGCCATGACCAGCACCCCAGAATCCGCAGCATCCCTTGGCGGGGCCTTCGATGAAGCCCGTGAATTAATCCTTAAAAGGGATTATGAAGAAGCCATCAATGTCCTGGGATCAATCGATCAGAATGAACAGAATGTTGCCGAAGTGATCAGTCTTTTCGGCGTCATATCCTATTTTCTGCAGGATTATTCTAAAGCCATAGAACTGTTCATACAGGCAGAAGAACTTCCCGGCGCCAGTACCGACCTTCCGGAAGTCCTGGCGATCCTCTATGCCCTTGGCGGGAAACTTACGGATTCCCTCTATTACGGAAAATTGTCGACGATGCATCCGATGGATAACCGGATTCTGGGCTTGTTGGGCAGCGGTTTCCCGTCGTACGCGGAAGTCTTCACCAATATCAAAAGCAAACCGTTTCTCGAGCATGGCAAGAAAATGCTCAGGCAGGGCGCCTTTTCCGAAGCCATTTCCTGGCTTAGCCAGCATATCGGCATCAATCAAACGGACGAGGAAGCTCTGTACGAATACGCCGAGGCCCTTTATCAGGACGGCCGCCCGAACGAAGCGCTCAATATGTTGCGGTCTCTCAGGTCCCTGGCCCCAGGTACGTCCAGCTATGCCAGCCTTCTCGGCAGGTCCCTTGACGCTTTGGGCCGGTTGGAAGAGGCATCGGCATGCCATCGTCAGGCCATTGCCCTCGAAAGCGGCAGGATTGGTAATTACTGTTCCCGCCTTCGAAACCTTGCCTATACCCCGAACCGTTCCGACGAGGCGTTGGCAGAAGTAATATCGAAAATCAGGGAGGTTGCCGGATCACAGGAAACGGCCCCGGACGCCAGTTATAATTCGCCGCCGGATTCGGCCAAGATCAAGATCGCCTACCTTGTCGTTTCCATGCCGGGGCCGGACGAAATTGAGATGTTGGCTGAAATCATCAGTAGCCACGACCGGGACCGGGTGGTCGTCTACGGTATCGGTCTGAGCGACCTGACGGCCGAGCGCAATATTCCGTTCCGTAACGGTTTCGACCGGTGGACGAATATTTCCACCATGGATGTTGCAACCCTGGCTGCCACCGTCCGTAACGAAGGGGTCGATGTGCTGATTGACGCCAGCGGCATCAATTCACCCGTAGGCCTGACCCTGTTCCCTTACCGCGCCGCGCCGGTCCAGGTTGCCTGGCTCGGCACTTATCTAGGGGCTGCTGTCGATGAGATGGGCTTCAGGCTGGTCGATAACCTGTCGGCCGGAGCAGAAGAGAAAAATGTGTGCGCCCCGTGGCCGGTTGACGGCCTGTATGCCCTCAAGAAGCCCTATGGTGAGATTGGCGACAGCCCGGCGCAGGTATATGGCAATATTTCTTTCGGTTCCGATGTATCGCTCGCCGAGTTGAATATCGAAGTCGCCCTTACCTGGGCGCAAATTGTGCAAACGGTGCCCAATTCGCAATTGCTCCTGTACGACCGCTCGATGGGAAGCCCCGAAGTGGTTGACCGGCTTCTGCAATTATTCGGCAATTTCGGCATTGCCCACCGCATTGATATTCTGAGCGCCGATTCCCGCGATGAGTTTTTCCGTGAGGTTGATGTCGCCTTGGCGCCTTTCCCCTTCCAGAAGCCCTATGCCGCCGCCGCCGCTTTGGCCAAGGGGGTGCCTGTAGTAAGCCTGGATATGCCGGGAGAGGAAGGTGAGTCCGTTTCCTGCATGTTGAAAAGGCTGAAACTGGATGAGTCCATGCTGGCCGTTTCGAAAGACGATTACCTTGCAAAGGCCCTCAACTGGGCGACGGACGTAGATGCCCGGATCAAATTCCGAACCGAAGGGGTCGAAGATGTCCTTTCCTCGTCCCTGTTTGATCCGAAGTCATTGGCGAAAGCGTTAGAGGATGCCTATTTCGGCATGTGGCAGGAAACCAACGGCGGTTAATTCGGTTTGATTTCGGCCGCAACCCGGCCGACAGGCCTAGAATAGGCTGGAAGCGTCTATGAACGAATCAGAACGATACGCAAAGAACCTCGCTTGTTTCGATGAGTACTTCCCAACCATCGCTGAATCCCTGCGGGCCATGACGGACCCCCAATCGCTGGTCGTCTGGGAAGGCGACGAAGCGATTGATATCCGGCTTGGAAGCGGTTTGTTTTACGGCAAACCCGCCCGTGAATTTGTCGATGAACAAATCGACCAGTATTTCGAAAAACCGGAAAGAATCATCCTCAACAAGCCGGAAGGCGCTTATTTGGACAGCCAGGTATCCCTGGATATGCTGGAAGCGTCCAAAAATATAATCCGGGATCTGGAGATGCCGACGCTGGCCACTTCGCCGCAGGATGCGGCCAATTACCTGCTGATCATTGGCATCGGCCTGGGCCTTCATATCGAACCGCTGATCAAGCGGACCGGCGCCCGCCACATTATTATTGTCGAGCCCATTCCGGATTTCCTCGGGCAAAGTCTTTTCGCCGTAGATTGGTGCGAAACCCTCGAATACTGCAACAAAGAAGGCATCGATATAGACTTTATCTGTTTCGGACGGCCGCGGCAGATTCAATCGATGATCTTCTCCATACTCGAATCGAAAGGGTTGGCGCTGGTTGAAGGGACTTATATCTATATCCATTACAAGACATGGCTAACCAATACGGTTCACAGCTCCTTTAAAGCCCACATCCCGACCCGTATTCTGACCCGGGGATTCTATGAAGATGAAATCCTGATGATGCGGAATGCGGCGAGTAACTTTAACAATCATAGCTTTAACCTGCTCGATGGAGAGCCGCGTGTGCGGCGGCCGGAACCGGCCTTTATCGTCGGGGCGGGGCCGTCCGTTGATCAGTGCATCGAGACCATCCGCAAATGGAAAGACCATGCGGTCATCTTCTCATCGGGGACGGCGCTGCAGGTTCTTTTGCATCACGGGATCATTCCGGATTTCCAGACCGAAGTGGAAAACCTGCCTGAAATGGTCGACAAGATGGCCCATATCCACAGCCTCAACGAAGACAAATTCAGCGGCAAGACCTTTGGCGACATCAAATTTATTTCCCCGGCGACGGCGGACCCCGGGAACCTGGAATACTTCGATGAGTCTTTCCTCTATTTCCGGGACAGCGTCAGTTCGACGATGACATTAGGAACCAATCACAAGCAGATTATCGGCGCCAGCCCCCTGGTGGCCAATACGTCGTTGGCCCTGGCGACCAATCTCGGGTTCTATAAGATTTACCTGTTCGGTTGCGATTGCGGTGTCCGGGACAAATCCCGTCACCATTCGGACCAAACGGTTTATTACACGACCGACCAGTTCAAGGACGTGGCCTACGAGTCATTTGAATATACCTATCCGGGGAATTTTGGCGGCACCGTTTATACCGACGGTCTTTATGAATGGACCCGTCAGATGCTCGAGTTCGTCATGAGTCTCTTCAGGGTTGAAGCCTATAACTGCAGTGACGGGACAATGATGGAGGGCGCCGTCCCGAAAATGCACTCCTCGGTGTCCTTTGAGGGGCCGCCGCTGGATAAGAAGGCGATATTCCAGCAAATCCGGGAAGAAAGCGAGCGTTGTACGCCGGGAAGTTTTTTCCAAAAATACCCGATGCCCGATTACCTGTCGGCCTGGGACCGATTCATCAAGGATTTCAACGATGTCGTCGAGGTGTCTCTCAAGGAGGATTCCACGTTTAATGAATTCTATGAACGGCTGAACAGTTATATCCTGGATACAGTCGCAACCTATGATGGGGTTTCGGCGATGGTTGACGGTTCGGCCAAGGCTTTTCCGCATATTGCCTGTTATTTCGCCAGCCGGGTGGAAGACAAAGCCCTGCGTGAAGAGTTTCTCAAGCGGTTCAAGAAGGAATATGCGAGACTAATTACCGGGGTAAGCCAGGAGGGCAAACAGCTTTTTGCTGAAATTATTGAAAACTCGAAGGCGGCCGGGGCCGCCCGCTAAAAGCCAGGGGCCGGGGACGGAATAAACCCCCGGTATAGGGCAATTGAGAGGTAAAAGATTATGGATCTAGCGGCAGAACTGCAAAAAGGGGTCTGGTTGCACCAGCAGGGTCAGCTAGCCGACGCCGCCGAAATCTACAAGAAGGTCCTGGATGCCGATCCGGATAACGTTGATGCCTTAAATCTGCTGAGTGTGGTTTTCTACGAGGCCGGCCAAAACGAACTGGCGATTACCCTGGCGAAACAGGCCACCACCGTTCAGCCGGATTTCTTTGTGCCTTATGTCAGCCTGGGGAATGCTTTGCAGGCGGAGGGCCATATTGAGGCCGCCGTCGAATCCTTTGAACGCGCCGTATCTCTCAATCCCGATACGCCGGAGGTGTTTAACAACCTGGCCAGTGCCTACAACGACCTGGGCCGGTACGAAGAGGCGGTCGAAGCCTGTGGCAAGGCCCTAGAGGCCAATGGGGAATTTCCGGAAGCCCTCAATAATCTCGGAAATGCCTTGTCGGAACTGGGCCGGGTTGAAGAAGCAGAAGACGCCTACCGCAAGGCTCTCAGCCTAAAACCGGATTACGCCGAAGCGGAATACAATCTGGGCGGCAGCCTGGTAAAGCTGGGCCGCCTCGACGAAGCCATCGACAGCTATCAGACGGCATTGGGGCAGTCTCCTGCCGATCCGAAAATACACTTTAATTTAGCCAATACCCTGCTTGCCGCGGGGCGCTTGGAAGAGTCGGTTGATGCCTATGAGCGGGTTCTTGCCCTGCTTCCCGATAACCTTGACGCCCTCAACAATATGGGCAGCGCCTATCAGGGCCTGGGCCGCCATGCGGAAGCCCAGGATCGTTTCCGCAAGGCCCTTGAGGTTGACCCGGAAAGCGCCGAACTGCATTGGAATTTGGCGCTGGCATACTTGCAGGACGGCCGTTTCGAAGATGGCTGGCAGCACTATGAATGGCGCTGGCGGCATCAGGGACTCGGTCTCAGGCTGAGGGATTTCGAAGAGCCGGAATGGGACGGCGGTGACCTTGACGGAAAAACCCTGCTGCTGCATGCGGAACAGGGGCTTGGCGATACCCTGCAATTCGCCCGCTATGTCCCGCTGCTGGCGGAAAAAGGCGCCCGGGTGGTGGTCGAATGCCAGAAGCCCTTGAACAGATTGATGACCTCCCTGGAAGGGGCGGCGGAGGTCGTCACTTACGGCGATCCGTTGCCGTCCATTGATTGCCACCTGCCGATGATGAGTTTGCCGCTTAAGTTCGGAACAACCCTGGAAACCATTCCGGCGGCGGTGCCCTACCTGTCGGTTCCGGAAGGCGTCGCTGACAATAAGGCAGTTTCCGGGGTTGACGGTCTGAAAGTCGGCATCGCCTGGAGCGGCAGCCCGACCCATAAAAACGATCATAACCGGTCCTGTGACCTTGATCTTTTCAAGCCGCTTTTTGATGTGCCGAAGGTTACTTTTTTCAGCCTGCAAGTGGGCGGCCGGGTTGACCAGTTGGCGGCATTGGATACACCGGTGCCGGTGATTGACCTGGGCAAGGACTTTAAGGATTTTGCCGATACGGCGGCGGCGGTGCGGGATCTTGATCTGGTTATAACCGTCGATACGGCGTTGGCCCATATGGCCGGAGCCATGAACAAGCGTACCTGGGTGATGTTGCCCTATGCGCCCAGTTACCTGTGGATGTGGCAACGCGAAGACAGCCCCTGGTATCCCCATGTGCACCTTTTCAGGCAGCATGAGTGGGGGGACTGGGTACATGTCTTCGAGCGGGCCGCCTCGGCTTTGTCAATTTTCGTCGAAGACCAGCTGGATTGAGGCATCAAAACCGATGATGACGAAGAAGTCATTCGACGTAGTTACCGGCGGCGCCGGTTTTATCGGCAGCCATTTGGTCGATGCCCTGCTGGCCGCCGGGGGGGCGGTGAAGGCGGTCGATAATCTTTCCGTGGGCCGCCTGCAAAATCTTGCCCAGCACACGGACAACCCGGATTTCGAATTCGTCGAGGCGGACGTCGCAGACCGTCAACGGATGCAAGGTGAATTATCGGGCGCCCGCCGGGTCTACCACCTGGCGGCGCTGGCCGATATCGTGCCGTCGATCGAAAAGCCGTTGGGGTATCATGATGCCAATGTCAATGGCACGATTTCCGTTCTCGAAGCCAGCCGGGAAGCGGCGGTCGAACGCTTCCTCTATGTCGCCTCGTCGTCCTGCTACGGCATCCCGGATACTTACCCAACGGCGGAATCGGCTCCGATCCGCCCGCAGTACCCCTATGCCCTGAGTAAATATTTGGGCGAGCAGTTGGTGCACCACTGGGCGCAGGTTTATGACATGCCGGCGGTTTCCGTCCGTCTGTTCAACATTTACGGTCCGCGGGCCCGCACCGCCGGAACCTATGGGGCCATGTTCGGCGTTTTCCTGGCCCAACTGATCGCCGGGGAGCCGTTGACCATCGTCGGCGACGGGACGCAGAGCCGCGACTTTACTTTCGTATCGGATGCCGTTGATGCCATACTCTGCGTGGCGGAGAAGGCGGCCGCCGGTTCCTTTTATAACGCCGGCACCGGTGTCGATGTCAGCGTCAACCGGATCGTCGAATTGTTGGGGACTAAGGAAACCGTGACTATTCCAAAACGCCCGGGAGAACCGGACATCACCTTGGCGGATATCTCCAAGATCAAGGCGGAATTGGGCTGGCAGCCGGCAGTCACCATCGAAGAAGGCGTCGGAATCATGTTGGAGAACCTGGATTACTGGCGGGATGCGCCGGTCTGGACCGCTGAGAGTATTTCCCGCGCCACTGAATCGTGGTTCAAGTACCTAGGCTCGCAGACGGCGGCCGGGGCGGATCGGGGGTAGTCAGATGAGCGAGAGCAACAAACAAAGCGACCGCCGGACCTGTCAGGACAAGATAAAAACCCTTGAGGAGATGACGGTCCTGGCCGAAAGCCTGCGTCAGCAAGGTGAAAAGATTGCCCTGGCCCATGGCGTTTTCGACCTTCTGCATTTCGGCCATGTCCGACATTTGGATGAAGCCCGCCGGG
>JADHTD010000130.1 GCA_016776525.1 Rhodospirillales bacterium | reverse complement strand
GAACCCCCAGCCCCAATAGCAAACGGCCCCCAACGGGACCGTTCGGTATTGGCGGTGAGGGTGGGATTCGAACCCACGAGACGCGCTAACGCCTGCTGGTTTTCAAGACCAGTGCCTTCAACCACTCGGCCACCTCACCATAGTATAAACTCAATGACCTGGACGCATCGGAATGTCCCGAAACAACACTTGGGCATTCACAAAATCCGCTCTTCGTTTCCCCGTTCTCCTATAGCTTTCAAATCCAGTATATCAACATGGAAGCATGCCCCGCACGCTTGCTGACGGTTTTTACGGTCTCGGCGTCTTCGAGTAAATGCGTAATGTGCGTATGCCGGGGTCCGGGCAAGTTGACAGGGGAGGGCGTCAGTCATCCGGAAAACGCCCTAAACGTAATTGAGCGGTAAGGCCGTCGTGTACTTGATGGTTTCCATGGCAAAACTGGAACTGATGTCATTGATGTCTTCGTGTTCGATCAGGCGTTTGTAAAAGGCGTCATATGCGGCAATGTCCGGCACCACGACCCGGAGCAGGTAATCCACTTCACCGCTCATACGGTAAAATTCGACGACTTCGGGAAACTGCGCCGTTGATTGGGCGAAGTCCTTGAGCCAGTCGACATTGTGCCGCCGGGTGCGGATTGAAACGAAGACATCAACCCCGACGTTCAATTGATCCCGGTCGAGAAGCGTCACCCGCTGGCGGATGACCCCCGATTTCTCAAGACTCTGCACGCGCCGCCAGCACGGGGTGGTACTCAACCCCACTTTTTCGGCCAATTGGGCCATGGAAACCTGAGCATTTTGTTGCAGCTCAGCGAGAATCCGCAAATCGATGGCGTCCATAATTTATTCCATATATTGCATTATATTTAGAAAATAATACCACAATAATAGCTTATATGAGCAAAATTAGAAGCATTTTCTCCCGATTATATCGTAAAATATTCTTATAAAAAATAAGCCTGAGAACCCTACCGAAAACAGGGGGTATACCGGCATTGTCGAAGATCAGGCACGCCTTACCGGCCTTGCACCAGTTGGAGAGTTGAACGTGAAAGAGAATTATTATTTCGATAATGCGGCGACCAGTTGGCCGAAACCGGAACCGGTTTACCAGTTCATGGATGCCTTTTTCCGCAGCCACGGCGTCAATCCCGGCCGGGCCGGGCACCAGTTGGCCGCCGAAGCGGAAATTATGATCTCCCAGACCCGCCGCCTGCTGGCTGATTTCTTCGGCTATGGCGGCGATGCCAAGCGTGTCGTTTTTTCCCTCAACGCAACGGATTCACTGAATGCCGCCCTCTACGGATTGGTCGACCCCGGCGACCACATGGTCATTACCCGGCTTGAACATAATTCCGTCTTGCGCCCGGCCAATCACCTGGAAAGGGATAACGGCGTTTCCGTATCGCGCATTGGCCGCGATGGTTCGGGCTACGTCGATCCGGAAGATATTCGCCGGGCCATGACGCCGAAAACCCGCGCCGTCGTCGTCAACCACGGCTCAAACGTCCTGGGTGCCGTACAGGACCTCAAGGCCATCGGCGCCATTGTCCGGGAAAGCAATGCCGTGCTGGTTGTCGACAGCTGCCAGACCGCCGGCGTCCTTCCCATCGAGATGGACGACTGGGGGATCGATGTTCTGGTGTTTACCGGCCACAAGGGTTTGTTCGGACCCATGGGTATCGGCGGCATGATTGTCGCTGAAGGCATCGACATGCGGGCGCCCAGGGCCGGCGGCACCGGCGTTGATTCCATTTCGCCCTACCAGCCGGACGATTATCCGTTTCACCTTGAAGCCGGTACACCGTCGCTGCCGGGCATTGCCGGACTGAATGCCGCCCAACATTGGTTTGCCGACCTCGGCCGCCAACAACTGGGACCAAAGGCCGCCGGTGACGCTTCCCACAGGGACCTGTGCCGGGCGGCCCTCGACCATATTTACGGGGTGGAAATGGACCACACACAACGCCTGATCAAGACCTTCGAGAGCATCGACAACGTTCTCGTCTACGGCCCCCGGGGCAACCAGCCGCGCGTTGCAACCCTGTGCATCAACATAGACGGCCTGCCGGCCGATGAAGCCGGCGCCATGCTGGATGCCGATCATGGTATCTGCGTGCGGGCCGGGCTCCATTGCGCGCCGCTTGTCCACGAGGACGAAGGAACCGTTGGCGTCAAAGGAACAATTCGGTTCTCGCCGGGTTATTTTACGGATGAGGAAGATATCGAACAGGTCATCGAAGCCGTTACCGAGATCAGTGAATTCGTTGCTGGTCGAAAAGCCGCAGCGGCCCGTTGATTATCTGAAGCAAAGTGTAAGCCGGAGTAAGTCAGATGAAAATTGGCGTTCCCAAAGAGATTAAAGCGCAGGAATACCGGGTCGGATTGACCCCGCATGGTGTCGCCGAACTGTGCAAGCACGGGCACACGGTCGTTGTCCAAACGGATGCCGGAAAACAGATCGGCTTTTCCGATGACAGTTACCGGGAAGCCGGGGCCGACATCGCCGAGACGGCGGTGGAAATCTTTGCAGCTTCCGAGATGATCGTCAAAGTCAAGGAGCCGCAGGCCGGAGAATGCAAAATGCTGCGTCCCGGACAGGTGTTGTTTACCTATCTGCACCTGGCGCCGGATCCCGATCAGGCGCACCTGCTCCAGAAAAGCGACTGTACGGCGATCGCCTATGAAACGGTGACCAATGGTTCCGGCGGGCTTCCCCTGCTGGCGCCGATGAGTCAGGTGGCCGGACGGCTTTCCGTACAAGCCGGGGCCCAGTGCCTGGAAATCTACCGGGGCGGGCGGGGTGTCCTGCTCGGCGGTGTGCCCTCTGTCGCCCCCGGCAAGGTGGTCATCATCGGTGGCGGCGTGGTCGGCACCAATGCCGCCCACATGGCTGTGGGATTAAGGGCCGACGTTACCATCTTTGACAAATCCATCAGCCGCCTGGAACAGCTGGATGACCTGTTTAACGGACAGGTCCGCACACTCTACGCATCGGACCAGGCCATCAAGGAAGCCGTCCTCGAAGCCGACCTGGTGATCGGCGCCGTGCTGCTGCCGGGCGCAGCGGCTCCGAAGATCATCCCCAAATCCTGGCTTAAGGAAATGCAGCCGGGTTCGGTGCTGGTTGACGTCTCCATCGATCAGGGGGGGTGTTTCGAAACCAGCCATGCGACCACTCACGACAACCCGACCTATGAGGTCGACGGCATCGTCCACTACTGCGTCGCCAATATGCCGGGCGCCGTGGCCCGCACCTCGACCCTGGCCCTGACCAATGCGACGCTTCCCTACGTCCTTGAACTGGCCGACAAGGGCGTCAAAAGCGCCTTTTCCGACAATCCCTGTTTTGCCGAGGGACTGAATGTATACAAAGGCGATATCACCAATCCGGCGGTGGCCGAAGCCCTCGGGGAAAGCTTTGTCGCACCGGCCCAGGTGATGTGAAGCCTGTGATCAGAAGTAGGTAATCTGAAGGCGGATCAGCCCCGGCTTTTTTTGCAAGCGGCGAGGGCGCCCAGGGTAACCGGTTTTAGGGGCGGGCGGGTCCGCAGGTGGCCGATATCGGCAACGCCGGTGCCGTGCGCCTGGGCCAGTATCTCGGAAACCGTCAGCCCGCACTGGCGGCCCTGGCACGGTCCCATACCGGCCCGGGTGAAAGCCTTCAACTGATTTGGCCCCTGGCAACCGAGAGCCGCCGCCGCCCGCACCTCTCCCGCCGTGATCTCTTCGCACCGGCAGACCACCGTTTGGTCATCCGGCGGCCGCCGGAAGCGGTCCCGGGGATGGTAGAGGATATCCAGGAATTTGCGGGTGCGGCCTTCCCGGGTCAGTATCCGCAGGGATTTTCGTGACCGGCGGTCCCGTTCTTCGGCGGAGAGCACGCCCAGTCTTTGCGCCGCCGAAAGCGCCGCCAACCGCCCTTGCAGCCGGGCCGCCATGGCGCCGCCGATGCCGCCGCCGTCACCAGCCACCGAAATACCGTCCAGAGACGTTCCCCCCCAGATATCGCGCTCAACATGCCAGCAGGCCTGAACGGCGTTCCAAGTATGGCGGCAGCCGAGGGAAACGGTCAGGTTGGTATCGGGGACAACGCCCTGGTGCAGGAACAGGTGACCGGTCTCGATCTGCCGCCAGCGGCTGCCTTTGCGGTAGGAAACGGCCTCAAGGGCTTTTTCCCCGTCGGCCCGCAAATCCTCAACGCCGCTGATCCAGGAGACACCGGCGCGCTTGAGGTCGGCTATCAATCTTAACCCCTTGATCAGGTAGGACGGCACCGAAAGCCCGCCCGGCAGGGAGGGCGCCGCCCGCCGGTAATTGGCCAGCGGCGTCGTTTCCAGGACGGCGGCCACCGGCAGACCGGCCTGCACGTACTGCCAGACGACCAGATACAGCAAGGGACCGCTACCGGCGAAAACCGCGTGCCTGGCCCCCAAGGAGGCCGTCTTCAGGAGGATTTGCGCCGCCCCCGCCGTCATCACCCCGGGCAGGGTCCAGCCGGGGATGGGAACAGGCCGTTCCTGGGCGCCACCGGCAATGATGATGTGCTCGGCCCGAAGGTGTTGGACGGCGCCATCGGCCTGGAAATGAATGTCCCTTTGCTGGGTGACTTCCCAGACCTGGGATTGAGGCCGGTAATCGGCGGCGCTTTCCCGGAAAGCCTCCAGGAGCGGACGGCCCTGGTCATAGTCTTCTCCGAGATCGGGCCTCCCGGCGGGCGGCTGCTTTTCCAGCGAGCGGTATATTTGTCCGCCGGGGGCCGCTTGTTCGTCCAGCACGACAACGGAGAGGCCGAGACCGGCGGCCTCGATGGCGGCGGCCATACCGGCCGGACCGGCCCCGATGATGGCGAGCTGACAGGTTTCAGCCATCAGGCGTCCCCCCGTCCCGAATGCCCGAACGGGTCAAGGTCCGCCGCCCCGGATTGGGTGTCGATGGCCATGTCCTGACGGACGGTTGTCATGCAGGCCTGACGGTTGGGCTGGCCGTCGATCACGCACAGACAATCAAAACAGACCCCCATCATGCAAAAGGGCCCGCGCGGGCTGTTTCCTGCGGGGGTCTCCCGGAAGCGCCTAACGCCGACCGACAACAGGGCGGCGGCCACGGTTATTCCGGCGGTGACCGTATGCGCATTGCCGTCGATGCGGATGGTTACGGTTTTCTCCCGGTCCGCTATGAGGTCAGTGAACATGGAACCTCTCCGGGTGGAAGGCGGCAAGCTCGGCGCCCGGGTCCTTTCCGGCCACCCATCGGGCCACCGTCGTCGCATGCAGCGAAGCCAGGGTGACGCCGCTGTGGGTTGAGGCGCAAAAGGCGGCGGGGCTTGTCTCCGATTGATGGTAAATCGGGTTGCCGTCTTCGGTCATCACCCGGAGAGCCCCCCAGGCGCGAACGATCTGAACGGCCTCCAGGAAAGGGAAGGTGGCGACGGCGCGCCGGGCCATGCCGCTAAGGGCATCCAGATGGGTGCTTTCGTCGTAACCGGCGTCCTCCTCGATATTGCCGATCAGTAGCCCCCCGGCATCGGTTTGCACAAGGTCCGTCGCCGGCACCGGCAGGCAGGGCCTCACTTTTTCGGAAACAAGGACCTGGCCGCGGATCGGTTTAACGCCGCCGTACAGACCGGCCTTTTCAGCCAACCGCCCGTTGGCGATCCCGGCGGCCAGCAGAATTTTTTCGGCCCGAATTTCACCGCCGCCGCCGGACAGCACGTACGACCCTTGGTCGTGGCGGATGTCCTCGACCCCATGATGGGGCAGGTAATGGCCGCCGCGATTCTGGTAACCCGCATGCAGGGCCCTTATCAGCAGCAGGGAATCAACTTGTCCGTCCATCGGGTTATAAGAAGCCCCGACAACCTGCGGCCCGAGCCCGGGATAGATGTCGAGCAGGGCGTCGCGGCCCAGCATTTCGGTCGTGGCTTGGCGGTCGCTGTGGTCGATCCGTGAAATCAGGGCGCTGCGCTCTTCAAACTCCTGCTCGCCCAAACAGAATTTCAAGCCGCCGCTTCGTTGATAGTTGACGTCTATGCCGGTGACGTCCTTCAGGTCGGCGGCAAAGCCGGGCCAGGCCAGGGCCGCCTCAACCGTCCACGCGGTATAGGCGGGAAAGTTGGCCCCTTTGCCCTGCACCCACACCAGGGTGGTGTTTCCCCGGGCCGCCCGGAAGGCGATATCCCCTTCATCGAGCATCGCCGTTTTCAGGCCGAGACCGGCCAGGCCATAGGCTGTGGCCGCGCCGACCAGCCCGCCGCCGATGACAGCCACTTCGAAGGAACGTTCGGGTGTGATGGCGAAGGTCAAATCGATTTCTCCCTCCGTCGACGGCGGTCTTAGCGGGTTTCTTCCGGCGTCAGTAGGTGCGGCGGCTCAAAGGCGGTAACAGGCGGCGGCGTTCCGTCAAATTTTTCCACCTGGACAAGCGCCGACAACGCCGCGCATCCCTGGGCGAGGCGGGACGTTCCCTTGTCCAGGGTAAGCACATTGGGGTTGCCGTGCTTCTCCAGGGAGCCGGGAGTGTTCATGTCAAGCGGATCGAACCAGGCGCCGGTGGCCAAAACGATGACCCCCGGACGGACACGGTCGGTAATGACGGCACCGGCCAGACAAGCGCCGCGCTCATTAAACAGGCGCACCACGTCGCCTTCGGCAATGCCCTTGCCCTCGGCATCAGCCGGGTTGATCCAGACCGGCTCGCGGCCGTTTATCTTTTGGGCGCGGCTCAGCGGCCCGGCATCCATCTGGGAGTGCAGGCGGGCCCGGGGCTGATTGGTGATCAAATGAAACGGAAACGCCTTGGCCTTGTCGTCGCCCAGCCATTCGGCGGGTTTCATCCAGGCGGGGTGGGGCGGGCAATCGTCATAGTCGAAAGCGGCGATGGTCTCGGAGAACAGTTCGATTTTTTTCGACGGCGTGGCCAGGGGGTTGGCTTCCGGGTCGGCGCGGAAGGGGCCGAACAGAACATCGTCCTCCCTGGTTTCCGGGGCCAGCCAGTATCCTTGTTCCCAGAATTCATCAAAATCCGGCATGCTCACGCCTTGCTGCACAGCCTTATCAACGATCCCCTGGTATATCCATTGCAGCCAGGCCTCTTCATCGCGTCCTTTGGAGAAGGCTTCCCGGCAGTCCAGGCGTCCGGCCAGCTCATCGAAAATATCAAAATCGTTACGGGATTGGCCAACCGGCTCGATGGCTTTCGGCATGGCGAAGACATAGCGGTCCCGGGTCGAGCCGCCGATGTCGTTGCGTTCCAGG
>JADHTD010000129.1 GCA_016776525.1 Rhodospirillales bacterium | reverse complement strand
AGGCACCGAGATGGTGATGCCGGGGGATAACATCTCGATGACGGTCAACCTGATTGCACCGATCGCCATGGATGAAGGCCTGCGCTTCGCGATCCGCGAAGGCGGCCGCACCGTCGGCGCCGGCGTCGTTGCCGCTATTGTAGAATAAGGAATGGAAAGGAGCTGGTGCCGACAGAAATCGTCACCGGCATTTGATTGGGCAAAAAGACCATGGAAAATCAAAATATTCGCATTGGATTAAAGGCGTTCGACCACCGTGTGCTCGACCAGTCGGCTCGCGAAATCGTCGCTACGGCCCAACGGACGGGCGCGCAGGTGCGTGGCCCCATTCCTCTGCCCACACGGATTGACAAATATACGGTGCTGCGCTCGCCGCACATCGACAAGAAGTCCCGTGAGCAGTTTGAGATCCGCACCCACAAAAGGGTGCTGGATATTGTTGATCCGACACCACAGACGGTGGACGCGCTGATGAAGCTCGACCTCGCCGCCGGTGTCGATGTTGAGATTAAGTTGTAAAGGTAGGTTCTATGAGAACCGGTCTGATCGCACAGAAATTAGGTATGAGCCGTGTCTTCACTGATGACGGGAAGCATGTCCCTGTCACCGTGTTGAAGGTCGACAACTGTCAGGTTGTTGCCCAGCGTACCGCTGAAAAGAATGGCTATAACGCCGTTCAGCTTGGTGTCGCGGCGGCTAAGGTGAAGAACGTCAGCAAGGCCATGCGCGGTCACTTTGCCGCCGCTAAGGTCGAGCCGAAACGCAAAATGGTTGAATTCCGTGTCGATGCCGATGGCTTGGTCGATGTCGGATCGGAAATTGCCGCTAACCACTTTGTGGCCGGGCAGTATGTCGACGTTGCCGGAACCACCCAGGGCAAAGGCTTTGCCGGCGGTATGAAGCGTCATGGCTTCAAAGGCCTCAGGGCTTCGCACGGCGTTTCCATTAATCACCGGTCGCTTGGCTCCACCGGTCAGTGTCAGGACCCGGGAAAGGTGTTCAAGGGTAAGAAAATGGCTGGCCAGATGGGTAATGTCCGGGCCACCCAACAGAACCTGGAAGTGGTTTCCACCGACGACGAAAAGGGCCTGATCCTGATCCGCGGTGCGGTTCCCGGTTCCAAGGGCAGCTATGTGCTGGTTACCGACGCGGTTAAGAAGTCGCTGCCCGAGGACGTGCCGTTCCCGGCCGGTTTACGCGGTAGTGCAGAAGAGGCTCCGGCGGAAGAAACTCCGGTTGAAGAAGCGCCTGCCGAGAATGTTGCCGAAGAGGCGAAAGCCGACGATGCCGCAGAAGGCGAGACGAAGGAATAAGCAACGATGAAATGCGACGTCATTAGCCTGGAAAACAAGAAGGTCGGCGATATCGATCTCGACGATGCCATTTTCGGCGTCGACGTGCGCGCCGACATTCTGAGCCGTGCCGTCAATTGGCAGCTTGCCAAACGCCGGGCCGGAACCCACAAAACCAAGACCCGCAGCGAAGTCCGCGGGACCACGGCCAAGCCTTTCCGTCAAAAAGGCACCGGTCGCGCTCGTCAGGGTACGGTCCGCGCTCCGCAAATGCGCGGTGGTGGCACCGTCTTTGGTCCGGTGGTCCGCAGTCATGCCCACGACTTGCCGAAAAAGGTCCGTAAACTGGCCCTGAAAACGGCGCTGTCCTCGAAACAGAAGGACGGCAAGCTGGTCATTGTTGATACGGCGGTGCTGAAAAAAGCCAAAACGGCCGAATTGACGAAGCGCCTGGATAAGCTCGGTTGGGGTAAAACACTGGTTATTGCCGGCTCCGAGGTGGATGCCAACTTCGCTTTGGCGGCCTCCAATCTGGCTGAAATTGATATCCTGCCCAGCCAGGGCGCCAACGTTTACGACATCCTGCAACGGGACACACTGGTCCTCACCAAGGATGCCGTTGAGAAGCTTGTGGAGCGGTTGAAATGAGTAAGTACGGCGCCAGCGCGGCCAATCCTCCGAGCCAGGAACGGACCTATGAATTGATCCGTTCGCCGATTATTACGGAAAAGGCGACCCTGCTCTCGGAATTCAATCAGGTCAGCTTCAAGGTTCCCCTGGATGCGACCAAACACGAGATCAAGTCGGCTATCGAAGGCCTGTTCAAGGTCAAGGTGACAGCCGTCAACACCCTTCGTCAGAAGGGTAAGACCAAACGTTTCCGGGGGCGCCCCGGCAAGCGCAACGATACCAAAAAGGCGATCGTCACCCTGGCCGAGGGTCAGTCAATTGATGTGACGACGGGGGTTAGCTAAGTCATGGCTCTTAAACAATATAAACCGACGACACCTGGACGCCGTGGCTTGGTCCTGGTTGACCGCGAACGGCTGTACAATGGTAAGCCGGAAAAATCGCTGACCGAAGGCCTGCGCAAGAAGGGCGGCCGCAACAACACCGGCCGTATCACGGCGCGCCGCCGGGGCGGCGGCCACAAGCGGCGTTACCGGATTATCGATTTCAAGCGGACCAAGTTCGACGTTTCCGCCACGGTTGAGCGGCTGGAATACGATCCCAACCGCACGGCCTTTATCGCCCTCATCAAGTACGATGACGGTGAACTGGCCTACATCCTGGCGCCGCAACGGCTGACCGTCGGCGACAAGGTGATTGCCGGAGAGGCCGTCGACATCAAACCCGGCAATGCCATGCCGATGAAAAATATTCCGGTTGGAACCATCATCCACAATGTGGAGATGAAAGAAGGAAAAGGCGGCCAGATTGCCCGCTCGGCAGGCACCTATGTGCAGATGGTCGGTAAGGATCAGGGCTACGCCCAGTTGAAACTGAGTTCCGGCGAACTGCGTCTGGTGCGGGCCGAATGCATGGCCACCATCGGCGCCGTTTCCAATTCGGACCAGCAGAACATCAAGCTGGGCAAGGCCGGCCGCAAACGCTGGCTGGGCAAACGTCCGAGCGTCCGTGGTGTCGCCATGAACCCGATTGACCATCCGCACGGCGGCGGCGAAGGCCGCACTTCCGGCGGCCGTCATCCGGTGACGCCTTGGGGCAAGCCCACTAAGGGTAAGAGAACACGTAGTAACAAGAAGACGGACCGGCTGATCATGCGCCGCCGTCACAGCAAGAAGTAAAGGAGGGCAGTCGTGGCTCGTTCCGTATGGAAAGGTCCTTTCGTTGACGGCTACCTGTTGAAGAAAGCCGAGGTATCGCGTGCGTCCGGGCGTAACGAGGTCATTAAGACCTGGTCCCGCCGGTCAACTGTGCTGCCCCAATTCGTAGGACTGACTTTTGGTGTCTATAACGGTCGTAAGTTCATCCCGGTGCTGGTTACCGAAGATATGATCGGTCACAAGCTGGGTGAATTTTCACCGACCCGGACCTATATGGGCCACACCGCCGATAAGAAGTCCAAGAGGGTTTAATCATGGGTAAGAAATCAACCGCACGGACTTTGGCTGACAACGAGGCGATGGCTTTCGCCAAGCAGATCCGGGTCAGCCCGCAAAAGCTGAACCTGGTTGCCCAGTTGATCCGCGGCAAGGACTGCGAGACGGCTTTGGCCACCTTACAGTTCTCCCGGCGCCGCATTGCCGGTGACGTGAAGAAATTATTGGAATCAGCTATCGCCAATGCCGAAAACAACCATCAGCTCGACGTCGACAACCTGTTTGTTGCCGAAGCCACCGTCGGGCGTGCCATGGTCATGAAACGGTGGCGTGCCCGTGCCCGCGGCCGGGTTGGGCGGATACAGAAGCCGTTCAGCAATATGCGGCTGATTGTACGTGAACGCGAGGAGACAGCGTAATGGGTCAGAAGGTCAATCCGATCAGTCTGCGTCTGGGAATCAACCGTACCTGGGATTCCCGTTGGTATGCCGACGACAACTATGCGGTTCTTCTGCACGAAGATCTGAAGTTGCGGGAATTCCTGCACAAGAAACTGGCCCAGGCCGGCGTTTCCAAGGTTATCATCGAGCGGCCCGCCAAAAAGGCCCGGATTACCATCCACACGGCCCGGCCCGGCGTCGTCATCGGCAAGAAGGGCGCCGATATCGAAAAGCTGCGCCAGGAAGTGTCAAAAATGACCGGCGGCGAAGTTCACCTGAATATCGTCGAAATCCGTAAGCCGGAAATCGAAGCCCAGTTGGTCGCCGAAAACATCGGCCAGCAGCTCGAACGGCGTGTTTCCACCCGCCGCGCCATGAAGCGGGCCGTGCAGTCGGCCATGCGTCTCGGCGCTGAAGGTATCCGCATCAACTGTTCCGGCCGTTTGGGCGGTGCTGAAATTGCCCGCATGGTCTGGTACCGCGAAGGCCGTGTGCCTCTGCACACGCTGCGCGCCAATGTGGATTATGGCACGACCACGGCACAAACCACCTATGGCGCCTGTGGCGTCAAGGTGTGGATTTTCAAGGGCGACATCATGGCTCATGACCCGATGGCCCTCGATAAACAGATGCAAGATCAACAACCGGCCCGTTAAGGCGGCCCCGTAGGTTTGAAAAGAAAGCTGAGATACCATGCTTAGTCCGAAACGCACCAAGTACCGCAAGGCGCACAAGGGCCGCATCCACGGCAAGGCGAAGGGGGGATCGACCCTGAACTTCGGCTCTTACGGCCTCAAGGCCTTGTCACCGGATCGGGTTACAGCGCGCCAGATTGAGGCCGCCCGACGGGCCATTACCCGTCACATGAAACGTGCCGGCCGTGTTTGGATCCGTATTTTCCCGGATGTCCCGGTTTCCCAGAAACCGGCTGAAGTCCGCCAGGGTAAAGGTAAGGGAACGCCCGAATATTGGGCCTGCCGCGTCAAGCCGGGCCGGATTATGTTCGAGGTTGACGGTGTATCGAAGGAAGTCGCTCGGCGCGGTTTCGAATTGGCGGCGGCCAAGCTGCCGGTAAAGACGAAATTCGTGACCCGCTTAGGCGAGGAGGATTAAGGCCATGAAATCGGCTGATGTACGTGCAAAAAGTGAAGACGAGCTGAAGGATCAGCTCATTGACCTCCGCAAGGAATCTTTCAACCTGCGGTTCCAGGCGGCCAGCGGCCAATTGGAAAATACGGCTCGGGTCAAACAGGTTCGTCGGGATATTGCGCGGATTAAGACCATTTTGGGCGAACGCGGCAACGCCGACGCCCAAGCGGCGTCGTAAGTAAGGAGCACGAGCCATGCCAAGGCGAACAATGCAAGGAGTCGTGGTCAGCGACAAGATGGACAAGACGGTGATCGTCAAGGTGGAGCGGAAAATCAAACACCCGCTGTATAAGAAATACATCCGCCGGTCCAAAAAGTACGCCGCCCATGATGAGAATAACGTCGTTAAAAACGGCGATATCGTTAAGATTCGTGAATGCCGTCCGCTGTCGAAACGCAAGACGTGGGAAGTCATCACCGAAAGCGCCTAAGGCGGCTTTCGGTGACTGAAGAAGGAAGACAACAATGATCCAAGCTGAAACCAACTTGGACGTCGCTGACAACTCCGGCGCTCGCCGGGTGCAGTGCATCAAGGTGCTTGGCGGTTCCAAGCGGAAGACTGCATCCGTGGGCGACGTCATTGTCGTTACCGTGAAGGAAGCCATTCCGCGCGGCCGCGTCAAGAAAGGCGACATCGCACGTGCCGTGATCGTCCGGACCGCCAAGGACATCCGCCGTAACGACGGGTCGTCGATCCGCTTTGATCACAATGCGGCGGTGTTGATTACTCCGCAAGGAGAGCCCATCGGAACCCGTATTTTCGGCCCGGTGACCCGTGAACTGCGCGCCAAGCGCTACATGAAAATTATTTCCCTGGCGCCCGAGGTGTTGTGATGGCGATGAAGTTTAAAAAAGGCGACCGGGTGGTCGTGTTGACCGGCCGCGATAAAGGCAAGACCGGTGAAGTCCTGAAGATGCTGCCGGGTGAAACCCGGGCCGTCGTCCAGGGCGTCAACCAGGTCAAGCGCCATACCCGGCCGAGTGCAGCCTCGCAAGGCGGAATCATCGAGAAGGATGCGGCGATCCACCTTTCGAACCTGGCACATATCGACCCGAAAACGGATAAACCGACCCGTGTTGGTTTCAAGTATCTCGATGACGGCCGCAAGGTCCGCTTTGCCAAGCGGTCCGGCGAAGTCATCGATAATTAGGTCAAGGGACCAGACGAATGGAACGCTTGCTCGAACAGTATAATGCGGAGATCAAACCGGCGTTGATCAAGAAGTTCGGCTACGAGAACCCGATGCAGGTTCCGAAGGTCGAAAAGATCATCGTTAACATGGGTGTCGGTGAAGCCTCCCAGGATAAGAAGAAGATTGAAGGCGCTGTCGATGACATGACCAGGATTACCGGCCAGAAACCGGTTATCACCAAGGCCAAGAAATCGATTGCCGCTTTTAAGCTGCGCGAAGGGATGTTGGTCGGCTGTAAGGTGACGCTACGTCGCCAGCAGATGTACGAATTCCTGGACCGCCTGGTTAACGTAGCCTTGCCGCGGGTGCGGGATTTCCGGGGCCTGTCGGTCAAAAGTTTCGATGGTGCCGGTAATTTCGCCTTGGGTCTGAAAGAGCAGATCGTCTTCCCTGAAATCGACTATGACAGAGTTGATAAAATCCGGGGTATGAACATCGTCATCTGCACTTCAGCCAAGACCGATGATGAAGCGCGGGAATTGCTGAGGGGCTTTAATATGCCTTTCAGGGGCATGGAAGCCTCCAAAGAAAATGGCGAGGCTGAAAAGAAAGCGGCAGAGGCCATAGAGGCTGATGTGGAAGAAGAGACCGACGTGGTCGAAGAGGCCGATGAGGCCGCAGACGAGTCGAACGGAGAGTAGCGAATGGCTAAGAAGAGCGCCATTGAGAAAAATAAGAAGCGGATGAAATTGGCGGCTAAGTATGCTGCCAAGCGGGACCAGTTGAAAGCGCTGGCCAAGGATTTGTCCTTGTCGCCGGAAGAACGTTTCAACGCCCGACTGAAGCTTGCGGAATTGCCGCGAAACTCTGCACCCACCCGGATTAGGTTGCGGTGTGAGCTTTCCGGTCGTCCGCGTGGAAACTACCGGAAGTTCCGGCTGTCGCGTATTGCCCTTCGGGACCTGGCCTCATCCGGCCAGATTCCCGGCATGGTTAAGTCGAGCTGGTAGAGGAGGACCGGAAAAATGTCTATGACCGACCCCCTCAGCGATATGCTGACCCGTATCCGAAATGGACAGCGTTCACGTATGAACAGTGTCACATCGCCGGCTTCAAAGCTGCGCAGCAATGTGCTCGAAGTTCTCAAACGTGAAGGCTTCATCCGCGATTTTTCGCAGTATGAAGTGCGTCCCGGTATC
>JADHTD010000128.1 GCA_016776525.1 Rhodospirillales bacterium | reverse complement strand
AGAACTTAATAGCGCCCGGATGATACGGGATCACCCATTTGAACGACTGGCGTTTGGTCGCCCAGCCCTTGGCCGCTGGCAGTGCTCCGCTGAAATTCGGGAACTGCTCATTGACGGCGCGGGTCATGTTGTAGACCAGATTCGCATCCTGGTTGGCATAAGAGATCAGGATCGGATACGGAAAGGCGATGCATTCCATAGGATTGCTCTTGGAAATGCCGGCCACGCCCAGGGTCGCCGTGGTCTTCATCATGTGCGGCGCCATGGCGTTGATACGGGACCATCCGGCGCTGTCGGCATGCGGGAAAGCCAGCCAGTGCAGGCCGCGGGTCGAGGCTTCCGCCTGTTTGGCGAGACCGCCGACGGTGAAGCCAGTCATGG
This sequence comes from Rhodospirillales bacterium, assembly GCA_016776525.1. GTDB lineage: Bacteria > Pseudomonadota > Alphaproteobacteria > Rhodospirillales > JADHTD01 > JADHTD01. Next base: position 6,912 of record JADHTD010000128.1, on the reverse strand, counting down.
CATCGATCTGGCCGTTGGCCAAACCGCGCCAGGCGGCTGCGAAACCGGGCATTTCCACCTTCACCACATCGTCCCAGGTGAGGTCGCCAAACGCCATCATGGCGCTGACATTGGTCTGCAGGGAGGGAGATCCCCGTACCCAGCCGACCCGTTTGCCTCTCAAGTCCTTCGGCGTTTTAATGTTGGCGTCCTTGGCCGTACCCATAGACAGGCAGGCGTTGGAGCGTGCACTGATGGTCAGGCGAACAGGCTGCGGACCCCAACCGGGGTTGGCAAAGTCGAAGACACCTTCGAAAGCGTAGAAAGTTCCGGAGCCGGCGGCGGAGAAATGAATTTTACCGGCGCGGACCGGCGACAGGCGTGAGATATCGTTCTTGCCCGGCACCACGCGCAGGGTCGTGCCATAGGCGTCCTTCAGGGTCTTGCCGATGGCAACGGCCTGTGAATAACCGGTGCTGTTGACGTTGTAAGCCGTCCAGGTCAGGGTCTTCGGCAGGGTAACGTCGGCGGCATGAACGGCACCTGGCGCAAGCAAGGCCAGACCGAGCACGACACCGTAGAGTTTAGGATGTTTCATAACGTCCTCCACTTGATTAAAACTATACATCAATCTTCTCCTAATGTTTCTTCGATCAACGGTTCTCGGCCGCTGTTTCCGTTTCTTGTTCTAGGCGTTGGCAAAACCCAGCATCCGCCTCGGGTTGTCGCGGATGACCAGGCGGATCTCTTCGTCTTTCAGGCCCAATTCCAACATCTTGACGACGAACTCTCGGAAGCCTTCGGCTGGCATCGGGCGACCCGGCTGACCCATGTCGGAACCGAGAATGGTGTATTCGGCGCCGACTTCGCGGATCATTTCGAACAGGTATTCGTGGGTCATTTTCTTCGAATAGGTCAGGGTGTAGCTGTGCTCCATCATGATGCCCTGGGCGGCATAGTCCTTCATCTCGTCGATGGTCAGGTTGTGCAGATGTTCCGGGTGGTTGAGCACGAATTTCTGAACGCCGCAGCGCTTGGCCTCGGCAATCGCCTTGTCCATCTCATCGCGCGACACATGCCCCAGGCCGAGGATAATGTCGGCCTTGGCGATCAGCTTGAAGATGGTGGTCATCTGCGGCAACAGGTTGCCGAACTGATCGGTGATCTTGAGCAGAACCTCGGGCAGCATCTTGGTGTTGGCCTTGGGCGAGGTGTTCTTGATTTTCGAGGCCGCCATGCTTTCATGGGCGTCCTTGTGGAACTGGGCGGAAAAAGTCGGTAGCCAGATAATCTTGGCGCCGTATTTGACGGCAGCTTCCACCGTGTAGGCGCTGATGCCGCCGCTGGCGTTGTTGAGCACCAGCCCGCCGTAGACCTTCAAGGGGCTGTCTTCCCCCAGCACATGGGTGTTGATGATGGTCGCCAGCACGGCGGTCAGCGAATGCTGGTCTTTCAGCACCACCCCGGCCATGCCGGCGGCGGCGGCTTGGCGGGCCGCCTCCACATGGTCCAGGGCCCGCTTGAAGAGCCCCGGGCCGGAATGGCAATGGAGATCGATGGCGCCTTTCAGCAGCTGATCGGCTTTTTTCTCGAAATCCATAGTTCAGTCCTTTTCCGTTATTGGTTCGTCGGGACCAAGCCGCTAGATCGGCTTGATCGGGTTGTTCAGGGTGCCCAGCTGTTCGACTTCGGATTCCAGGTATCCGCCTTCGCCGCGCAGGTCGATCTTCTGGAAATTGACGCCTTCGGGCGAAATCACCGTGCCCCAGGAAACGATGTCGCCGGGGTACAGCGTATGGGCAGCCGATAGGTAGGGGATCAGGTAATCCCAGCCGAAAACCATGTCGTCGGTGGAACCGACCTGAACGTCTTTGCCGTTATGCCGGGCGACCATGGACAGATTGTTGATGTCCTTGATCTCGTCCTTGGTAACCAGCCAGGGGCCCATCGGCGAGAAGGTGTCGAAGCATTTATAGCGCCCTGAGTATGTCAGGCGGACATCGCCTTCGGGCCGTTTGGAAACAATCCATTCACTGGTATCGCGCAATTCATGGGCGGTGATGTCGTTGTGCGTCATGAAACCGTAGATGTGGTCCATGGCATCTTCGGGTTTAACGAAGCGCGCGGTCTTGCTGATCACCGCCGCCACCTCGATTTCCGAACCGACGATACCGATATCGGGGATTTCGATGGGATCATAGGGACCGGTCAGGCAGGTCGGCACCTTGATGAAATAATTGGGGTGCTCTTCGCAATCGGGTTTTTCGGCGATGTGGAACTTCTGCTTGTTGTTGATGGCGATGGCGAAAATCTTCGACGGTGCCGGCACCGGCGCCTTGATATGCACATCATCGGCCTTGAACATGGCCTGTTCGCCGTTCGGACCGGCCAGGCCGCCTTTGGCGGCGGCTTTGGCCACTTCTCCCAGGGCGACCTCGGTCGAAGCACCACCTTTGATCAGTTCTATGATCTCCGGCGGCGCCACGACGTCGGCCAGGGAGGAGGCTTTCGGTTCACCGGCAGCATTGAGGATACCGGCGTAGGCCAGATTAACATCGACGATGGTTTCGCCGTCGATGGTCAGGCCGACCCGGTCATCCTGACCGGCGTTAAAGGTACAGAGTTTCATTTTTTATCTTCCTTCCGGGTGGTGGGTGTCGTCACACCACCCCTTCGTCAAAGACGATTGGGTTTTTCAATTCTCCAAAGCCGTCGGCCCGCGTCGTCAAGACGCCGCCGATGCGGCCCAGATCGATTTTCGGATGGGTCCAGGGCGGTTTCGGCGGCACCGTGCCGGTCGAAATAATGTCGCCCGGCTCCAGGGTATGGGCGTCCGACAGGTAAGAGATCAGGGCGGCGACGCCGTAGACGTGATCGGCGCTGGAACCTTCCTGCACCAAGTCATCATTAAGCCAGGCCCTGAGCGTGACCTTATTGGGATCGGGGGCTTCGTCGGCGGTGGTGATCCAGGGACCCATCGGGGAAAAGGTGTCGTAGTTTTTGTAGCGCCCCGGATAGGTCAGGCGTTCCTCCGAACCGTCCGGACGTTTGACCTGGATCCACTCGGTGGTCTTGCGCATTTCATGGGCCGTGATGTCGTTGTGCACGGTGTAGCCGAAGACATGCTCGAGGGCCTTGTCCTCGGGAATATGTCTGCCGCCCTTGCCGATGATCACCGCCAGTTCAACCTCGGAACCGACATAGCCGATATCCGGGATGTGCACATCGTCATGGGGGCCGACAATGCAGGTCGCCAGCTTGATAAAATAGGTGGCGTGCGGGTTTTCCGGTTTCAGCGCCTTTTCCCAGTTATGCCGGGTGTTGATGGCGATGGCGAAAAACTTCGGCGGGCGGGAAACCGGCGCGCACAGGCGCACCGCATCGGCGGCAAAGACCGCTTCCGGATTGCCAAGCAAATCGGGTGACCCCAACAAGGCGTTTTCGGCGGCACGGGCCGCGGCCAGGCCTGCCGGACCGTCTTCGATGAGGCGCTGCAGGTCGGAGGGAACCTGATAACCGGCCTGATCGGCTGTTGGCACGGCCTGGAAGACCTGCTTGAGGTCGGCGATCTTCTCTCCGTCGGCAATGGCCAATCCGATGGCCTTGTCGCCGTTATTCGTTTCGTATTGGCACAGTTTCATGAGACTGATTCCTTTAATTTATTCCGCGGCCATTTCCACCGCCGGGTCGATACCCATCAACTGGCAGGCGTTAAGGCCGATGAGTTTCCTGATTTCTTCCGGGGTGTATCCGAATTCAAGGCACAGCCGGATGACCAGCTTGAAACCTTCGACCGGCCTGGGGGCTTTAACCTGGCCCAGGTCGGAACCGAGGATGGTGCGGTCGACACCACCGGCTTTGACGACATCTTGTAGTTCATCACTGGGGAAGTGCTGAAAACGGCTGCCGTCAATAAACATGCACATGGAATGTTCGATGTAGGCGCCCATTTCCGCCAGCTCGGTGATATCGGAAAGGCTGGCGTCGATGACAAAGGTCGGATGGTTGACCAACAGCCGTTTGACGCCGCGCTGCTTGGCCTCTTCGAAGAGCGGCCAGATTTCACTGATATGCAGATGACCGCCCGACAACACACAGTCATGCTTGGCAATCTGGTCGAGGATCACCTTGACCTCGTCGAGGATATCGCCTTTCGGATCGACCACCGTCAACGCCGTCGGCTTCATCAAGTCCATTTTGGTCGGCAGCAGCTTGCGCCGGTGGGTGTGGCGGATGTGGTTGGCGGCGGAAAAGGTCGGCATCCAGACCAGCCGGGCACCCAGATTGAGGCCGTGGTCGACGGCATAGGGATTGAGGCCGCCCGACGTGTTGTTGCACGGCACGCCGGACAGCAGTTCGACGTTCCGATCGGAATAATGGGCCTTCATCAGTTCGGTGATCGGGGCCACCGAGTAATAATGGTCTTTGAACAGGATGGCGCGCATCTTGGCCGCCGAGGCCTCTTCCATGGCCTCGATATGATCGATCTGGCGCGGCATGACGGACGGGCCGCTGTGGCAATGCAGATCGACGGCGCCGACAAGAAGTTCGTCGATCAGGGCATCGGTTATTTCAATTTTCTTGCTTGTATCATTCATTGAAAGAACTCCCGGCTAAACCCCTGGGGAACGGGAAACACTCCAGGAAGCGGTCCTGGGGGGTGTGTTTCCGACGGCCTTAAGTATAGGACCGGTGGAAAAAACCGATGAGCAGCATTGCTCATCATTTCGCCCTGCGAAATTTTGAGCTATGCTATTTCCCCAACAGCCTGCGGGAAGCGGCTTTCGAGTTCTGCGTTTGTAGTAAGACTGATTCTTAAGGATAATGATGATGGCGTCCTATCCCCCGGTCCAATCCGTGACGCGCTCCTTTGCGGTGTTGAAGGAACTCAACCGGCGCAAGGTAACGACCGTCCATGATCTGCATGTGGCAACCGGTCTTCCCAAACCGACAGTCGTGCGCCTGCTGGAAACCCTGATCGATGCGGGATACGTTTCCGGCGACCGCCGCCAGGGGGGCTATCAGGTAACCTCGCTGGTGACCTCGCTCAGCAGCGGCTTCCATGGCGACCATCTGGTGGTCGAGGCCGGCCGGGCCTGGGCCTTGCTGTTGACCCGGCGCTTTGTCTGGCCGTTCTCCATCGCCGTACTCGATAAGGATTGCGTTGTCGTCCGCTACTCCACCGTTCCGGACAGCCCCATCTCGCCGTTCCATGCGACCATCAACATGCGCTTGAGCCTGGTGTCGCGGGCGCTAGGCCGGGCCTATCTGGCCTTTTGTCCGGATTCGGAACGGAAACTGCTCTTGAAGATGCTGAAAACGTCGACGGCGCCGGAAGACGCCATGGCCCGTTACCCGAAACAGTTCGCCACCGTCATCAAGACCATCCGGGAACAGGGTTTTTCCGAACGCGACCCCATGGTCGAACCGAAGAATTCCTGCAACATCGCGGTGCCGATCATGCAGGACAAGCGCGTTCTGGGGACGCTGTGCACCACCTATTTCAAATCGGCGATGACCCGCAAGGAAGCCATCGACCTGTTTGTCGAACCCCTGCAAATTGCGGCGGCCCATATCGCCGAAGATGTTGATAGGCTTCAAAGCGTACCGCTTGTTGAGGATGACCTGACCAGCAAGACCGGCTGACGGAACAGCCCCTTACAACCGCAGCACGACCTTTCCGATCTGGCGGTTTTCATCAAGGATGCGATGGGCTTCCCGCACCTCGCCGAAATCGACAACCGTCTGAACAAAGGTTTTGATCTCGCCGCTTGCAAAGCGGGGCCAGACCTGGGTTTCCAGGGCGCGGGCAATTTCGCCTTTCTGCTCCGGCGTGCGGGGACGCAGGGTGGAGCCGGTGATGGTCAGGCGGCGGCGAACGACGTCGCGCAGGTTGACCTTGGCTATGGGATCCTGGTGGGTGGCGATCAAGACGATGCGTCCCTCGATGTTCAGCAGTTCCTGTTCGATGGCGATATAATCCCCGGCCTGATGATCGAGGATGACATCGACGCCGCCGGTGGCCTCGCGCACCTGTCCAGGCCAGTTCTCATCCTTGTAGTTGAAAACATGATCGGCCCCGAAGCCAAGGCAGTAATCCCTTTTTTTATCGCTGCCGACGGTGGCGGCAACGACCACATCCCGCAGAACCTTGACCATCTGGATCGCCGCCAGGCCGACGCCGCTGGTGCCGCCCTGGATCAGCAAAACTTCACCATCGGCTAATCGGCCCCGCTCAAATATATTGGTCCAGGCGGCAAAGAAAACCTCCGGCAGGGAGGCCGCTTCCTCAAGGCTGAGTCCTTCGGGAATGGGAAGGCATTGCGGTTCGGGAACGGCACAGTATTCGGCATAGGCGCCACCGACGACCAGGGCGCAGACGCTGTCGCCTTCCTGCCACCGTTCGACTTTGTTGCCGACGGCGGCAACCGTGCCGGCCACGTCCAGGCCGAGGATATCGGTGACGCCGGGCGGCGGTGGATAGAGGCCGCGGCGCTGCTGGACATCCGGACGGTTGACGCCGACTGCCCGGACCCGGACCAGGACGCCATGATCACCGGTCTCCGGAACCGGACGATCGACAATTTCCAGGACGTCCGGGCCACCGGCAGCACTAGGAACAATGGCTTTCATAGAAGGATCCATCAGCCTCCATCAGCCTCCGGTTAAGCCTATCGGTTGGCAATAAAAATCAAACTGCACAGCCGAGAAGAATACTTTGACCCATAATGTTGCCCGATCAGCGGGGTATTTGTCACGCGAAGTCCTAATCACGTAAAACCAGAGTGTGATTTGATCGAAAGAAAATAGAATCTCCGCTTCTGGCTATAAGCAGACATTGGTTCCCCCAGCCAATTATGTCCGCCAGCACCAACAGGGCCCCTTATTGGTCAGAATTTTACTTAAAACAGAAGAAAGCACGGCCCCGTTCAG
>JADHTD010000127.1 GCA_016776525.1 Rhodospirillales bacterium | reverse complement strand
ATCTGGCCGACTGGCATCCCTGGGAACGCTACCAGGATTTTTTCATGGCCAATAAAGACCAGGGCGGCGGCGCCCTGCTCGACGAAAGCCATTGGGTTGATCTCATGGTGTGGATGTTCGGCATGCCGGCAGGGGTGTCGGCCACCATCGACAAGGTCAGCGACCTGGAAATCGACACCGACGACAGCGTCGACATGCTGATCAAGTATGACTCCGGCCTGCACGTGACCCTCCACCTTGACCTCTATGGCCGTCCTCATGAAAAATCGATCCGCTTCTCCGGCGACGAAGGGGTTCTGCTGTGGACGGAGACTCCCAACCGGATTGCCATCACCAATGGTGAGTCCGGGCAGCCCGAAGAACGGCACTTCACCTGTGACCGCAACGATATGTTTGTTGCCATGGCCGGTGAATTCCTAAGGGTCCTGGAAGGCGCGGCGCCAACTACCTGTCGACTGGAAGACGGCATCGCGGTATTGAAGATATTGGAAGCGGCCCGTGAAAGCCACCAGACCGGCCGTTTTGTGAAAACGGATCAGGGGAAGCCATGAGCTATTCCGGCCTCAGCATCCTTGCCGTCGTTCCCGCCCGCGGGGGGAGCAAGGGTATTCCGCGCAAGAACCTGCAAAAAGTGGCGGGGAAAAGCCTCATTGCCCATGCCGCCGACTGTGCCCTCGCCGTCGACTGGATCGACCGCGCCGTTATCTCCACGGATGATAAAGAGATCGCCGAGGAAGCCCGCAACGCCGAACTCGACGTGCCGTTCCTGAGACCCGCCGAGCTGGCGACGGATCAGGCAAAATCCATCGATATGTGGCGTCATGCCTGGCTGGAATCGGAAAGTTATTGCGATACCCGTTTCGACCTGTCCGTCCTGCTGGAACCGACCAGTCCCCTGCGGCGGCCGGAAGATATCGAAACAACCATCAAAACGATGGTCGGCGGCGGACTTGGTTCGGCGGCCACGGTCAGCCGCACGCCCGGCCATTACACGCCGCACAAAACCCTGACCGTCAGCGACCGGGGATTAATCGGATTTTATCGGGAAGACGGAGAGACCTTCTCCAGACGCCAGGATATCCCGGCCTATTACCACCGCAACGGTGTCTGCTATGCCGCCCGGCGGGAAACCATTCTCGACAAAGGCCACATCATCGGCCCCGATTGCGCCGCCGTCATAATCGACCGGGACTTGGTCAATATCGACACGCCGCTTGATCTGGAACTTGCCGATTGGTTGCTCAAACGGCCCTAAGAACGGATCGGAACACGCATAGTAATTGCACGGAAAACATAAAGGCCTCATAATGTTACGAGTTCGATACGAGGTACGCAGGAGAATCCGTTATGGCAACTGAACCCGAAGGCTACGAAGACCTTTCGACAATCGAACAGGATGCTTTTGCCCTTTCCCGGGCAGCGGTGGCCTTGGATCAAGCGAAAGGCAACACCAATGAGTTGGTCGCCGCCCTTGATCATAACCTCCAGCTTTGGTCGACCATCCGGGTCGTCGTATCCGACGAAGCCAACACCTTGCCGGTAGACATCAAAGATAATCTGGTGAAACTCAGCCAGTACATTGCCGCAAAAACCTTCGAATACGGCAGCGATATCCCGGAAGACGTGGTTGATTCCCTGATCAACATCAACCTGCAGATTTCACAGGGCTTGCTGGAAGGCAATTAGACCGGCGATTACCGGCCGTCGGGCCGGAAAAGGCTAAAAGCGGGATGCTATCCGCTTAAGTCTTTGCTTCCCAACCCAGGGCATTCAGGATTTTCCCCGTTTGCCGTTCCCAGGTCAGTTGCAACATCCATTCCGCCGCCGCCCGCCCCCGCCGGCGGGCTTGCTCGCGGTTCTGGTACATATCTTCCAGAACCTCAACCAGTTCATCGACCGACGATTCCCCCCAACCGTCGGTGCCGCCGTCACTGGCCACGGGCGTTTGATCGCGCAACGGATAACAGGTGTCATCGGTAATCAGATCCAAATGTCCGGTGTTGGCCGACAGCACGGTCGGAACCCCACAGGCCAGGCATTCCATGGCCACCAGATTGGTGCCCCCTTCGCAGCGGTTGGGAAAAACGGCAACATCGGCCTGATGCAGCACATCCGGCAGGCGCGCATTCGGCACAAACCCCAGATCGTCAAACGATCCCTCCGGCAAGCCCTGGGAGGCGGCCCAGGCAGCCAAGTCGAGCTGACCCGTCGGCCCGGTCCCGGGCAAAGACGAAATATGCGGGCTGAGCGCCAGGGTCTCAGATGTTTGCGGCCACGGATTCTGCCACAAGGTCATCAAGCGGGCGTCCGCATGGCGTTCCCGGAAGGCCCGGAAGGCGGCGAGAACGATGTCCTGGCCTTTCCGGTATTCCAGCTTGCCGCCGGAAAAGATGGTGAACCGGTCGCTGGCATTGTCCGCGCCTTCATCGGGCGGATGGAAAAGCGACGGATCGATGCCCTGTAAAAGCACCTCCACATTTTCCAGCCCCAGGGACCGGAGCACCTCGCCGTTCCAGGACGACCCGGCCAGCACCCGGTCAAGCTTGGCCACCTTGTCCAGGTTGGCCGGGTTGATATGTGTCGATTCCAGGAAAACGAACCCGGCGTTTACACTGCCGCGGAAGGACTCGCTAACCTTCGACAGGGACAGGTCATTGCCCAGGTGATGCAGCACCGCCGCCCCGTCCAGGGTGGCGATGCGCCCCGGGTTGATCGACCGCATGTTATCCAATTCCGCCTGTTCCCGGCCAAGGGTGTCGAGAATCCCCTGAAGGTTTGCCGGCGGATTCTCGATATCCGGCGGAACGAGCAACAAAGGCAGGGGCTTGCCGCGCTTTATCAGTTCAACAACGAGATTCCAGCCGAAAACCCCCCAACCGGAAACATCCGACAACTGCCAGGTGATGCCCACCCGCTCGATCATCGGCGGGGTCCGGATTGTTGGGCCGCGATCACTTCGGCAATGACCCGTTCCTGTTGATCCCGGGTCAAGCCGCAGGAGCTGGGCAGGGAGAGGGCGCTCACATAGAGGCCGTCTGCTACCCCGCTTCCCAGGAACATCGACCCGGCGTACGGCGGGCTCAGGTGCAGGGGCTGCCAAAGCGGTCGCGTCTGGATTGATAGTTCCGCAAGGTGGGCTTGCAGGTCGCGGCTGCCCATGCCGAAAGCCGCCTTATCAACCAAAACCGTCGACAGCCAGAAGGTGCTCTCCACCCCGTCGGCTTCAGGCATGAAAGACAGGCCGGGCACCTCGGCGAACGCCTTTTGGTAGGCAGCGGCAATTGCCTTCTTGGCGGCGATATGGTCCGCAATGCGTTCCATTTGCGCCAGGCCAAGCGCCGCCTGGATATTGGTCAGGCGGTAATTAAAGCCCACCGCATCGTGGATGTATTCCTCGCTGCTGGACCGCGCCTGGGTCGACAGGTGCCGGGACTGTTCGATCCAATCGGCATTGTCCGAAGCGATCATGCCGCCGCCGCCGCTGGTCAGCAGTTTATTGCCGTTGAAGCTATAACAAGAAATGTCACCGCTCGAACCGACAGGTTTCCCCCGATTGGTTGCGCCCAGGCTTTCCGTCGCATCCTCGATCACGGCCAGCCCGAATTCATCGGCCAGCGTCATGAGCGGGTCCATATCGACAGGATGGCCCAGGATATGAACCGGCAGGATGGCCGTTACCCGGCGCCCGGTGGCCCGGTTGACCAAGCCGCCGTCCCGACGGTCGCAGACGTCCCGTAAGAATTTAGCGACAAGGTCGGTATCCATCTGCCAGCTATGGGGATCGGCATCGACAAAAACCGGCTCGGCGCCGACATAGGTGACGGCATTGGCCGGTGCGATAAAGGTCAGGTCGGAGACCAGAACCTCATCCTCCGGCTCCACCCCAGCCACCAGCAGGGCCAGATGCAGGGCCGCCGTGCCGTTCACCGTGGCCGCGGCATGGGCCAGGCCGGTTTCAGCGGCCAGGGCGGCTTCGAATTTTTCAATAAACGGCCCGGCCGAAGAAACCCAGTTGGTATCAAGGCATTCTTTCAGGTATGCCTTCTCATTGCCGTCAAGCAGAGGCACACTAAGGGGGATAGGTTCGGGATGGGCCTTGGTTGTCATGGGTTTAGTACCGTTCCATTGCGTTGCAGCAGTTAACCGCCACCTAGTTTGCCGCCACTCATATCGGTCTGGGCCTTCAGGTAATCGTCCATCTGTCCGATATCGATCCAGTATTCATGGATGGGGAAACTGGTGACAACGCCGTCCTCGTCCAAAAGTTTCTGGATCAGGTCGGTCATATCGATTTTTTTTCCCGGCTCGAGGATGCGGACGACGGTCGGTTCCAGAAGGTAGACGCCGGCGTTGATAAAAAACGACAGGGACGGCTTTTCCTCCAGCTTGGTGACGCTGGCCCCGTCAGCTTCGATGACGCCGAACGGCACCGGCACCTCATAACGGCGTACACCAATCGTAATATCGGATTTATGGTCCCTGTGAAAATCGAACATGGCCCGGACATCCACATCGGTCAGGATATCTCCGTTCATGACCAGCAGTGTTTCTTCCGTATCCTGCAGCATGGAAAGGGCGCCCGCCGTTCCCAGCGGCTCTTCCTCATGGGTGTATTTGACCTCGACCCCGAAGTCGGTTCCATCCTTAAAATGATCCCGGATTTTATCGGCGTGGTAGTGGGTGGTGATATTGACGTGAGAGACGCCGGAATCCCGCAATTTGTGGACGATGTGTTCGATCACCGGTTTTTCACCGACATGCAACAGGGGCTTTGGTGTGCCGTCCGTCAGCGGCCTGAGGCGGACGCCGAAACCCCCGGCCATGACGACGGCCCGCACCGGTAGTTTCTGGTCCCGCGCCAGTTCACTGGCCAGGACAACCCCGGCCAGATGCCCGTCTTTATCGAGAATCGGCAGATGTCGCACCCCGTTTTCCTCGATCAGGCGGACCAAATCAGCCTCGTCCGTTCCCGACAAAGCCGTTAACGGTTTGGCAGGGCCCGGTCCTTCGATTTTTCCGAGGAAGGCGCTGACCGGCTCATCGAAGTCCGCCTGCATGAGGATAGCCCGGCGGATATCGCCATCGGTCACGATATCGACAAACTTCTGGTCGGCGTCGACGACCATGGCCACACCTTCGCCATTGGCATCGATCAGCGACAGTACATCGCGCATGCGGGTGTCCGGCCGCACGCAAAAGCGGGCAAATGTTTCGTCTGATATCCTCACGTCTTGTTCTGACATCTAATCGTTTTTTCCGGTTCGCGGCCCTTATAAATCTACGAATATGAATACGCCGACTTCGATTAATATTTCATGTAAACGGGGCTACGGAAGCGGATTTCCCGGCAATTTGTTATTGAACGGCCATGGTAATGGATTTACCGGGATGAGCAAATCGGCAGCTGCCTAAAAGGGCTGGATTAAATGTCCCAGCCGAATGCCGCGCATAATTCCGCATTGCCGGCCATAAGACGGCCCATTTCTTCTTGCTGGGATGACGTAAACACTTCCCGCCATTCATCGGTCCGGCCTTTCCTGAAATGACCTTCTCCCGGTTTCGGTGGACGGACATCGTCACTTGAAAGACGTATCCCGGAACCAAAAAAAGAAAGGATTTCGTTCAGGGTTGCGGCTGAATCCAGCCTCATTTTCTCCTGTTGCGTAAACAGAACTTCCAGATCGGTCTGTTCACATCCAACCTTCCACCAGGACTCGATCCACCGGAAGGCATTTGGGAAAAAGGTCTCCTGACACCAAGCCAGCCTTTCATCCTGTTGCATGCCGTTATAACTGTCCGGAATTGGCGGCTGCACGAACAGGCGTGTGTAGTATTCCGGTCCGGTCATGTTGTTTTGTATGTGATGAAACCAGGAAACCGTTGTTTGACGCGGGTCCCGGACATGGATAACGATCTTCTTAATACCGCAATCCTTGAGTATTTTCAGATTATCCGGATGCGCGTCCAAATGGCCGACCGAGACGGCTCCGCCGCGGGCAAACAGTTTAACGAATTCGGCAACTGCGTAATTCCGCGGGAACCCGCCCAGAGATAACATCAGGCTGACCGCTGAGAAGGCTTTGGTCAGGGCCCCCACCAAAAACAACGTCCCCGATTTCGGTAACGTGTTGACTAAAACCGGCGGCACCCCCCGGTCTATAGCGGCTTGTTGAGCCTCTAAAAGGGCCTGAAAAATGGTCTTCCCCTGCTCCACGCCTTGCCTCAGATACAGGGCTGCATCCCCGACCTGGCTTTGCTTCAAAATTCCGAAGGGAAGCGCCGCTGCATCCCGGATATTTTGATCCAGCAGGGAAACCAATTGTTCCTGTTTGCCCATGGCCTGCATGCTGGCGTCAAAAAACTTATAGGTATCGTAATTCTTAGAACCGAATTTACCGACCCAGGTCAGGCCTTCCTTTGCCAAGGCCGGTATTTCCGCCAAATCACATGCTAGGTTCTGGGCAACCTGCAAATCTTCCCCCGTCAGATGGAGCACTGCCTTATAATCGGCCAGGCACTTTGCTCCGGCATCGACCGCTTCCGGTGTTGGACAGCCCTGCTGATTGAGGCTTCGGCTCAGGCACCCCATAATCCTGCCGCGCATCAGCCGGCAAAGGATATCATCCGAATTTTCCGAAAGGCGGGCTGCCACGTCTGACTGTATGTCCGGTATTTTCTCAATAAACGCATCGGAAAATACGAAGTCGAGGTTTTGCTTTACGTCGCCTTCAAATTCAATGCCCGCCAGGATTTGTTCGCCTGCCATTGTTTGCCTGTTCCTGACTGTCTTTTACGCCGAAACATTCGATCCCCCCGAATATGCGCCCTAAACCTGAGAGACGGACTATCGGGAATCAAACACCCTATTCCGGATCCATAGCCTTACCGAAAACCACCGGGTAGTAATCCTCAATCTGCAACAGGCGGCCTTGCGGCTGCAACCCGAAGAAGCCGCCCAGTTGTGTGGGGTTCGGCCCGCCGGCCTGTTCCGTCATATGCACGATATGCCCATCTTCAATGGTCAAACCTTTCTGGTTCAGCAGTTGGATTTCAAGATTCTGGCAGACATCCCGGTACTGGCTGATATGGGAGCCGTATTTTTCCAGAATTTCTTTTTCTCTCTCTTCGAAATGGGATTGGGCAAAGGCATAAAGTTCACGGTCAACGCTAAAACAGGATAACAGTTTCTCCTGTAACCCCGGCTCAAGATCATCGAATCCCTTCTGATCGGTCTTCACGGAAAAATTCGTTCTTTGGTACAGCGGTGCCTGGGCCCAGCCAAAAAGATCGAACATCATAAAATAACTCTCGATCGGTTTTTCCAACAGCCCGAAC
>JADHTD010000126.1 GCA_016776525.1 Rhodospirillales bacterium | reverse complement strand
GGGATCGCCGTTCTTCAGGCGGCCCAAGGTAACATGCGGTTTGAACTTGCGGCCTTCCGGCTCGAAACCGGCGCGCACCACGGCCGATTCGACCTTGCCCTGCACATGGCTGAGGGGTTCGCACGCCGCCACCCCGGCCCACACCGAGCGCACCCGGCGGCCGGTCCCGAAACTGCCGATGCCGTCCAGGTTCAGGTCGAAAGCCGGGGCTTCGATGGCGGCCAGCGCGGTGTTGATATCCTCGGCCTGGCCGCCGCTGGCATTGCCGATAAAGCGCAAGGTTATGTGCATGTTGCGGGGCGCCACCCAGCGGGCGCCGGGAATGCCCGAACACAGCCGCTCGAGGCTTTCGAGGATAGCGGAGGGCAGGGCGAGGCCGACGAAAAGACGCATGATAACTGGGCCCGGTTGGTTTTTTATAAGTCCCCTACATAAACAGCGTCAGGACGCCGGTATAGGAGTAGAGGCGGCTGTTGGAAATCTCACCGTTGGCATAGAAGCCGACGATGGGAACGTCGTCGAAGGTTTCTCTCAGGATGGCCATTTCCTTTCCCTCCTCGCCGAACATGCTGGGGCCCCGCGCGATGCACGAAAAATAAAGGCCGCCGCGCGGTTTTTCCGGCAAGCGCTTGGCCAGGTTCTGCAACATGGCCCGCAGGTCATCGCGGGCGCTTTCCGGATCCCGGCGCACGAACATCACCCGGTCGCCGGGGTCGATCTGTTCGCCGATGGCCAGCCAGCCCCGTACCGGATCAATACCCATCAGGTTGCGGACCATGTAATCACCGGTATCGGAGCCTTCAATGGGCAGGGCGGCGTGGATATAGCCGGACACCCGCGACAGGTCGCGGGCCAAAAGTTCCCCGACATCTTCCTTAAACACATCCAGCGCCCGGTGGCCGTCGAGCCCGATGATGACGTTGTCCAAACAATCGGAAATGACATGCGTCCCGGCAACCGGCGCACAGCCCTGGCTGAGTCCCGTCGCCACCTGAATTTCCGGCGCGAAAAGGATGCCGGAAACGCCGCCGCCGGTCATATGGTCGGCTATTTGGTGGTTGGCTTCGCGCGACGAGGTTAGCCCGCCGACCAGGAACCCCGAGGTCAATTCCGCCAGATCGTTGATCAGGTCCGGGGTGTCGGCATTGCCGGGGTCGCCATGAACGACGCCGAACAGGGGCTCGGCTTTGTCGATCCAGTCCAGGGTCGCCTGGGGCAGCTGGCCCAAGTCCTCATTGAAGCTGGGGAAGATGGAAAAGGAATCCTCGGGGATCGCCATGACCATTGCCGCCACCGCCGGGCGGTCGAAATATTCCGTTTCCCCGGCGCAGATGCCCATGCCGATGCTGCCGACCCAGTGTTCGACGCCCGTTTTCTGGCGCAGGTAGGTCAGCACGCTCGACAAATCCTCCGACAGGTCGTCGGTGACGTAAACGAAACCCAGGGTATCGTTTGCATCCGTCTTCAGGCCGTCGGCGCATGCCTTGGCAGCATGGGCCCAGTCTTCGGCAGTGGCGTGGGAAACCTTGAACGGTGTCATCGGCGGTGCGGCTTTTTACTATTGCCGGGCATACCCCCCGGATTACAATAATCATAGGCCGTCTGCCCGCCCTGCCCAGCAAAATCGCCAAGAGGGGGCGGAGGCCGGTTCACTTCTTTGTCAACAGCCGTTCAATGTAGGGACGCATTCGATTTACAATGATGTCGACGCCCTCGGCATTGGGATGGATACCGTCATCCTGGTTGAGGGATCGAACGGCCGCCACGCCGTCCAGGAAAAAGGGATAGAGCGCCACCCCATGTTTTGCCGCCAGCCTTGGATAAATGCCGTTGAAGTCGCGGCCGTATTCGCGCCCCAGGTTGGGCGGCGCCCGCATGCCCGCCAGCAGCACGGCGATACCCTTGTCCTTCAGTTTTTCCAGGATGGCGTCCAGGTTGTTAAACGAGGCTTCGGGATCGAGCCCCCGCAGTCCGTCATTGGCGCCCAGTTCAACGATCACCATATCCGGGCCGCCGCCCGCCACAGCGCTCAAAGCCCAGTCGATGCGGGCCAGGCCGCCCGCCGAGGTGTCGCCGGACAGCCCGGCATTGATGACCCGGACGCTGTGGCCCCGTTCGGTGAGGGCCTGTTGCAGCCGCGCCGGGAACGAATCCGGGCGCGACAGGCCGAGGCCGGCGGTCAGGCTGTCGCCGAGCGCCAGGATGCGGACCGGTCCCTCGCCGAGGGCGGGCTGGGTCAACAGGACAAGCAGCCCAAAGAGGGCGGCGTTGACATAGCGACCCCATCGGCCATATCGGGTAAGATGTCTGTTGAGAAGAAAACCCAAGGATTGAAGCTGCATGTCGGAAAACCCTGAAAGCGCTGGCGCCGCCCTCCATTTGGAGGATGTCCGCCTGACCCTGTCAAGCAATGCCGGTGAGGTCAACATCCTGCGCGGCATCGACCTGGAGGTCGGTCGCGGCGAGACGGTCGGCGTCGTCGGGCCCAGCGGTTCGGGCAAGACCAGCATGCTGATGGTCATCGCCGGGCTGGAACAGCCGACCGGCGGCACCATCACCGCCGCCGGCACCCGCATCAGCGGCCTGGGCGAAGACGCCCTGGCCCTCTTCCGCCGCGACAACATCGGTATCGTCTTCCAGGATTTCCATCTGGTGCCGACCATGACGGCCATCGAAAACGTCGCCCTGCCCCTGGAATTCGCGGGCCGGGACAAGGCTTTTGACTCCGCCCGCGAGAAGCTCGAAGCGGTCGGCCTCGGCCACCGGACCAGCCATTATCCCGGCCAGTTGTCCGGCGGCGAACAACAGCGCGTCGCCCTGGCCCGGGCCACCGTCACCGACCCGGCGGTTCTCCTGGCCGACGAGCCCACCGGCAACCTGGACAGCGCCACCGGCCAGGCGGTCATGGACCTTTTGTTCGAAATGCATGAACGGCTCAACACGACGCTCATTCTGGTCACCCATGAACGGGTAGTGGCTGAGCGCTGTTCCCGCATCATCCATATTGCCGACGGCAAAATCGCCGACGACGAACGCCCCGCCAAGGCCCCTCCCGTCCAGCGGAGCGCCGAATGACCGGCTCCGCTGCCCCAAGCCGGGTGACCAGCTGGGCGCTGGCCCGGAAACTGGCGGCCCGTGAACTGCGGGCCGGGTTCAGCGGTTTTCGTATTTTCATCGCCTGCCTGGCCTTGGGCGTTGCCGCCATTGCCGGGGTCGGCAGTCTCAGCGAAGCCGTGGTCGCCGGCCTGCGTGCCGATGCGCGGACGCTGCTGGGCGCCGATATCGATCTTAGACTGCGCAACCGGCCGCCGACGGAAGAGCAGGCCGCCTATCTCGAAAGCCACGCCGCCGCCACCTCCGCCGTTATGGCCATGCGGGCCATGGCCCACCCGGCGCCGGGCCGCGACACCCGTTCCCTGGTCGAACTGAAGGCCGTCGACGGGGCCTATCCCCTGGTCGGCGATGTCGCCCTCGACCCGCCGATGTCCCTGGCCGAAGCCCTGGCTGAGCGCAACGGCGTGCCCGGCGCCGTCGCCGATGCCAACCTGCTGACCAAGCTGGGGATCGAACTCCGGGACAAGGTGCGCGTCGGCGATGCCGTCTTCCAGGTGCGGGCCACCGTCGTCAAGGAGCCGGACCGGGTGGTCAGCCTGTTTAGCCTGGGCCCCCGCCTGATGGTCGCCCATGACGCCGTCAAAGCGACCGGCCTGGTCCAGCCGGGCAGCCAGATCCGCTACCACACGCGGATTCTGCTGCCGCCCGGCATGCCGGATAAAACCTGGATCGAAAGGTTGAAAAATGACCTGCCCAAGGCCGGTTGGCGCATCCGCGGCACCGATCAGGCGGCCCCCGGCATCCAAAGATTCATTGAACGCATGACGCTCTTCTTGTCGTTCGTCGGCCTGACGGCGCTGCTGGTCGGCGGCATCGGCGTGTCGAACGCCATCGGCAGCTACATGGCCGGTAAAATCCGCACCATCGCCACCCTCAAATGCCTCGGCGCGCCCGGCCGGCTGGTCTTCCGCATTTACCTCTTGCAGGTGATGGCTCTCAGCCTGGGCGGCATCGCCATCGGCCTTATCCTCGGCGCCGGACTTCCCTATGGGGCCGTGCGCTTGCTGGAAGGCGTCTTTCCGGTGGTTCCCCAAGTCGGGCTTTTTCCGGCGCCTTTGCTGCTGGCCGCCGTCTTCGGCCTGCTGATCTCCTTTACCTTTGCGCTGTGGCCCCTGGCCCGGGCCCGGGATATTCCGGCGGCGGCGCTGTACCGGGACCGCATCGCACCGGCCGGCGGCTGGCCCCGGCGGCCCTATGTGCTGATCGCCCTGGCCAGCATCGTCGCCCTGTCGGCGCTGACCATCTTCACCGCCAGCGACAAGTATTTCGCCTGCTGGTTCGTCGGCGGCTCCATCGTCACCCTGCTGGCGCTACGCGGCGGCGCCGCCCTGCTGATGGCGGCCTCCCGGCGCATCCGGCAAAAGGGAAGCGCCGCCCTCCGGTTGGTTCTCACCAGCATCCACCGGCCCGGATCGGCAACGCCCAGCATCGTCCTGTCGTTGGGCGTCGGCCTGTCGGTGCTGGTTGCCGTCGCCCTCATCGAAGGCAACCTCAACCGCCAGATCAACGAGCGGCTGCCGGATGAAGCCCCGGCCTTCTTTTTCGTCGATATCCAGTCGGCACAGGTAGCGGGCTTTGATGAAACCGTCCTCGGCGTTGCCGGCACCAGCGGCCTGCAACGGGTACCGACATTGCGCGGGCGCATCGTCGGCATCGGCGGGGTGCCAGTCGAAGAGGTCAAGATCGCGCCGGGGTCGCAATGGGCGGTGCGCGGCGACCGGGCGCTGACCTACGCCGCCATCCCGGCCAAGGGCACCAACATCATTGCCGGACAGTGGTGGCAGAAGGATTACCGGGGGCCGCCGGTTATTTCCCTCGATGCCGGTCTGGCCCGGGGTTTCGGCGTCGGCCTCGGCGACACCCTGACGCTCAATGTCTTGGGCCGCGAGATCGAGGCCAAGATCACCAGCCTCAGGGAAATCGACTGGCGCACGCTGCGCTTCGATTTCGCCATCATTTTCGCGCCGGGCACCCTGGAAGGGGCGCCCCATACCCACATCGCCGCCGTCAAGGCGCCGGTGGCCGCCGAGGACGCCGTCGAAAAAGCGGTCTCAACCCGTTATGCCAATATATCGCCGATCCGGGTGCGCCAGGCCCTCGAGGCCGCCGCCCGCATCCTGGCCGGGGTCGGCGCCGCCGTCCGGGGTTCGGCCGGCATCACCATCCTGGCCGGGGCCTTGGTGCTGGCCGGTACCATCGCCGCCGCCCGCCGCCGGCGCATTTATGATTCCGTGGTCTACAAGGTGCTGGGCGCCACCCGGGGGCTGGTACTCAGGGCCTACCTGCTGGAATACGGCATTCTGGGCCTGGCCACCGGCCTCATCGCCGCCGCCATCGGTTCCCTCACCGCCTGGGCCGTGGTTGTCCACCTGATGCGCATGGAATGGACTTATTTGCCGGATATTGCCGCCCTGACGGTCTTGACCTGCGTGATCATCACCATCGCCGTCGGTTTTGCCGGGACCTGGCGGGTTTTGGGGCAGAAAGCGGCCCCCTACCTGCGCAATGAATAGACTGTGAATTTCCCGGTAAACCGCTTGTGAAGGTATGCGGGCAGGCAATTGCCCCGGAACCCCTTGATTTGGCGGACGGTCATGCCATATTAGCCCGTGAATCACGGCTTTCGCCTTTTAGGAGAATTATTCATGGCTTTCGGTCCTGATAATAAGTTCAGCCTCAACACCGGGCAGATGAGTGCGGCCCAGGCTGGCGCCGCCGACATCGATGTCGGCCTGCGCAACTACATGCTCAGGGTCTACAATTACATGGCGTCCGGCCTGGCGCTGACCGGCATCGTCGCCTATCTGGCCTCGACCACGCCGGCCATCCTCAACCTGATGTACGCGCCGGTTCCCGGCGGCGGCATTCAGGCAACGGGACTGGCCTGGATCGTCATGCTGTCGCCGCTGGCCTTTATTTTCGCCCTGTCGTTCGGCATCAATAAGATGAAGGCCTCGACGATGCAGACCGTCTTCTGGGCTTTTTCAGCGGTCATGGGCCTGTCGCTGGCGCATATCTTCCTGCTTTATACCGGCGCTTCCATCGCCCGGGTGTTCTTCATTACGGCGGGCACCTTCGCCGCCATGAGCCTTTACGGCTACACCACCAAGCGGGACCTGACGGGCTGGGGCTCGTTCCTGTTCATGGGGCTGATCGGCATCATCATCGCCAGCATCGTCAATATCTTCCTGCAAAGCAGCGCCATGCACTTCGTCATTTCGGTGATCGGCGTGCTTATCTTCGTCGGCCTCACCGCCTACGACACCCAGAAGATCAAATCCATCTATCTGGAATCCGACGGCGCCGAGGTGTCCACCAAGAAAGCCATCATGGGCGCGGTGACGCTGTACCTGGACTTCATCAACCTGTTTATCATGTTGCTGAGGCTGTTCGGCGAACGCCGCTAAACCGAAAACCAATTGCCAAGATCAACCGCCCGGCGGCCTGCCAGCCCCGGGCGGTTTTGTTTTTGCGTTTAAGCGCCGCCCCGTTTGAGCCGTTCCATGGCGGCGTTAAGTTGGCTCATGCGTTGGTGGTTGCCGAAACCGCTGTCCGGGTGATGGATGGTCGCCAGCATGCGGAAACGATCCCTGAGGGTCCGTTGCCCCGGATTGCTGCCCGGCGGGAACCCCAAGACATGCAGGGCATCGGACCGGTCCAGCACGCCGCCGCTAAGCGGCTCGAAAAGCAAGGCGTCGACCACCGAGCGCAGACGGTCACGTTCATCCTGGTCGGCTTTGCGCCGCGCCTTTTCCCCGGCGGAGAGCTTTTCCGGCTGGCCGGGGCCGCGCATATCGAGTTGCAGGTCCTGGTGGTCGAGGGCCAGGGCAACGCCCAAGGCCCGGCGGATGGTCGGCACCGACAAACCCGGCGACAGGCGGACCTGCAAACGGGGTTTCCGGCGCCAGGGCCGCCCTTTGGCCTTGCCGGATTTAAGCACGATCGATTCCCGGTCGGCGCTGTCCGGCTCACCGGGGTCCGGAAAGGCCTCAATACTTTTGGCGTCCAGCATAAGGACCACGGAACGGGCCAGGTCGGCGACATTGACCTGGCGGCGGTCGGCCAGGGCCGCGATTTCATCCCGGAAGGAACTGGAACACGGGATGGTGTAGGATTTCTTGTGCGTTGTTTGCGGCATCGGGCCGTCCGTTTTCCAAATTGTCGGCGCCTGGGCCCCGAAATGCCGGTCCGGGAGGCATCGGCACCCCGGACCATCGTCCGTTGACGGTTTTAAGGCCATTCAGG
>JADHTD010000125.1 GCA_016776525.1 Rhodospirillales bacterium | reverse complement strand
GTCCTGACCGCCCGCCGCCACGGTGTGCACACCACCGTCGAGCGCATCACCCATGATTATGCCCTGACCGAGGAACCGGAGACCCGGCGCCTCATCCGCATCGCCCAGGACATCGGCCTCAAGAGCAACTCCAAGAAAGTCTCCTGGGACGACCTGGCCCGCGTCGGCAAGGCTTTTCCCGTGCTGTGCCGCCTGAAGAACGGCAACTGGGTGGTCATTGCCGCCCTGTCGCCGGCCAAGGAAGGCGAAGAGCCGGTGGCCCTGGTTCTCGATCCCATGTCCGAAGGCGCCGACATGATCCGCGTCGACCGTGAGACCCTGGAAAAGGCCTGGGGCGGTGAGATCGTCTTTCTCAAGAAATCCTTCCAGATGACCGACGAGGAACAACCTTTCGGCTTCCGCTGGTTCATTCCCGAGGCGCTGCGCCACAAAAGCCTGTTCGCCGAAGTCGGACTGGCCGCCCTGTTGATGCACGTGCTGGCCTTGGCCTCGCCGGTGTTCTTCCAGATCACGCTGGATAAGGTTATCGGCAACCAGGCCATCGACACGCTCTATGTGTTGGCCGGCGGCGTCTTTGTCGCCTTTACCTTTAACGCCATTATTGAATACCTGCGCGGGCTGTTGCTGCTGCATGCCACCGGCAAGATGGATGTGCGGGTGGCGACGCGGACCTTCGGCAAGCTGATGAGCCTGCCCATCGATTTTTTCCGCGGCACCTCGGCGGGCACCCTGACCAAGCATATGCAGCAGACCGGCACGGTGCGCGAATTCCTCACCGGGCGCATGTTCCTGACGCTCTTGGATTCGACGGCCATGGTCATCTACCTGCCGATCCTGTTTTTCTATTCGGCGACCCTGACCTGGATCGTGCTGGGCTTCACCGCCGTCATCGGCGCCATCACGCTGTTCATCAAAGGCCCCTACCGGAAGCGCTTGCAGGCTCTTTATAAAGCCGAAGGCAAGCGCCAGTCGTTGTTGGTCGAAACCATCGGCGGCATGGAAACGGTGAAGGCCCTGGCCACCGAGCCGATCAAGGCCCGTGAATGGGCCGACACCTCGGCCCGCGCTGTCACCATGCAGCTTTCGGTCGGCAAAATTTCGCATCTGGTCAAGGGCCTGACCAAGTACCTGGGCCAGGTCATGACCGCGGCTATCATCTTCTTTGGCGCCCAGATGGTCTTTACCGGCGACGTCAGCGTTGGTGCCCTGATTGCTTTCAACATGCTGGCCATGCGGGTCAGCGGCCCGCTGATCCAGTTGGTCGGTCTGGTCAATGAATTCGAACAAGCCTCGCTGTCGGTGAAGATGCTGGGCGAGATCATGAACAGAAAACCGGAACAGTCCTCGACCGGCGGCCTGACGCCTAAAATCAAGGGCGCCATTGAATTCGACGGCGTCACCTTCCGTTACGGCGCCGACGGACCGCCGGCCCTGGATAATGTTTCCCTTTCCATCGACGCCGGTCAGGTGATCGGCGTCGTCGGGCGATCCGGTTCCGGCAAAAGCTCGCTGCTGCGCGTGCTCCAGGGGCTCTATAAACCCGGATCGGGAATCATCCGAATCGACGGCGTCGACATGCGCGAGATCGACCTCGCCCACCTGCGCATGAATACCGGCGTCGTCCTCCAGGAAAGCTTCCTGTTCAAGGGCACGGTGCGCGAAAACATCGCCATCACCCGGCCCGACTCCGCCTTTGCCGACATCGTCTCGGCGGCCAAGATCGCCGGCGCCGATGAATTTATCCAACGCCTGCCCCAAGGCTACGACACCGAACTCGATGAAGGCGCCGCCAACCTGTCGGGCGGACAGAAACAACGCCTGGCCATTGCCCGCTCCTTGTTGCGCCAGCCGCGCATCCTGATCATGGATGAAGCAACCAGTGCGCTCGATCCGGAAAGTGAAGCCATCGTGCAGGCCAACCTCCAACATATCGCCGAAGGCCGCACGGTGATCATCGTCTCGCACCGCTTATCGACCCTGGTTGATGTCGACAAAATCATGGTCATTGACGAAGGCAAGATCATCGATGAGGGAAAACATGCCGACCTATTGAAAAGCTGTTCCATCTACAGCCACCTGTGGAACACGCAAAACCCCGATTTTAAACAAGCCGCAGAGTGACTGAACCATGACTGACACCACACCAGACATGCAGACCGACGCGGCCCCGACTCCTCCGACGGATAAGGACTATCTGGCGAAGATTGATCCGGAGAAGGCACTGCAATTCGCGCCCGACCACGTCATCTTCCGCGAAGGCGAGGATAGCGATTTCGCTTATCTGGTAATTGAGGGCAGCGTTGAGCTGACCAAGGGTGTCGAAGGCACCGAAATCTTTTTGGCTGAGATCGGCCCGGGCGACCTGTTCGGAGAGATGGGCTTGATCGACGGCAGCAAGCGCAGCGCCACCGCCCTGACCCTTGAAGAAACGCTGGTGCAGCGCATCGACCGGGACGCCTTGCTCGACAAGCTCAACCAGGACAGCGATTTTGCGGCGCCAGTGCTGTCCCAGCTGGTCAGCCAGTTGCGTGAGACCAGTTCCCGCCTTGCCCACGAACAGGTGCTGTCCCTGCAACGGGCGGCCGATGCGGCGGACATCATTGTTGAACCAAATCCAGGAATAATGGAACGGTTCCGCGGGTTCTTCGATGCCGATCAGGATATGATCGAATTCCAGCCGGACGCCGTCGAAATCGAACGCCAGAAAACGCCGGCCATCGCCAAGCTGATGCTCTACACGATCCTGGCCTTCGTCATCGGCGTCGGCGTTTGGGCTAATTACTCGACCGTCGACACGGCGGTCAGCGCCATTGGACGGATCACCACCGAAGTTCCCAATATCATCGTGCAACCCTCGGAAACCGCCCTCGTCCGCTCGATCCTGGTCAAGGAAGGCCAATTCGTCGAAAAGGGCCAATTGCTGGCAACCCTGGATGCCACCGTCGCCCGCTCCGATGTCGTCGCCAGCCGGGGATCGCTGACCAGCATGCTGGCCCAGGAAAAGCGCCTAGTCGCGGAACTGGCCGGCAAGTTGCCGCCGGAGGGCTTCTCCGACGATGCGGCGGAAAACGCCCTGCAAACGGAAGTCTTCGCTCGCCGCCAGGCCGGAATCCGCGAACAACTGACCTCCTTTGATGAACAGATTAAACAGATCAAGGCCGAGGTCAGCAGCAACATCCAAGACGCCAAGGATCTCGGCGAACAGGCCAAAGTGCTGCGCGAGATCGAGGGCATGCGCTCGAAACTGATGAAGGAAGGCCATGGCTCCCGCGTCAATTACCTGAGCGCCAAGCACCAACGGCTTTCCGTCGACCGCGAACAGCGCCAATTGTACAGCACCCGCACGCGCATGAGCCACCAGCTCAAGGCGCTGCAGGCCGACCGCCTGGGAGCCTTAGCCAACTGGCGTTCGCAAGTGGCCGAGGAATTGGTTCAGACGCGGCGCGAACGGGAACAGCTGACGGCCAATCTATCCCGCACCGAACACCGGGAAAGCCTGGTCCGTCTAACGGCGCCGGCGCCGGGTATCATTCTCAAGGTGGCGGAGCGCTCTGTCGGTTCGGTCATCCAGACAGCCGAGGCGATGTTCACCATCGTCCCCGCCGATGTGCCCATGGAAATGGAAGCCGACGTACAGCCGAAGGACATCGGCCTGATCCAGGTTGGCGACTTTGTGCGCATCAAGCTGGATGCCCTGCCGTTCCAGAAACACGGCATCATTGAAGGCCGGGTACGGCTGATCAGTGAGGATGCCGTGGATACCGAAGCCAATGCCGCTCAGACCGTCTATCGTTCCAGGATTGAATTGATCAGTAAGAACCTGCGGGAAGTGCCCGACAGCTTCCGCCTGACGCCGGGCCTCACCGGCAGCGCCGACATCACCGTCGGCAAGCGCCGCATTATCACCTACTTTATCTACCCGCTGATCCGCGCTTTTGATTCCAGCTTCCACGAACCATAAGATTTGTTATCTGGGTATCCGGGAAAGATCGTGACGAAACATTTAGCATCCTTAATCCGAGTTGTTTTGGTCGCCCTATTTGCGTCGGGCGTTTCCCTGTTGCCTGTCCAGGCCAAGGCGGCGGACCCGGTAACGATCGCCGTCGGCCAGGATTTCAAGCCTTTTGAATTCGTCGATGAACAGGGGCAACCGGCCGGATTAATCGTCGATTACTGGAAGCTGTGGTCGAAAAAAGCCAACATTCCAATTAAATTCCAGCCTGCTCCCTGGAGCAAAACGTTGGAGATGATGCGCAGCGGACAAGCCGATGCCCATGCCGGGCTGAATAAAACCGATGAACGGGCAGAATTCCTCGATTACGGCGATGCCCTGCTCGGCACCAACAGCTACGTTTTTTCACCGGTCGGCATGCAATTATCCGGCTCCATTGATCAACTGTCCGGTTTTCGTGTCGGCGTGCTGAAGGGTAGCCTAGAGGAATCGATCCTCAGCAAACAGGTTCCCGGCGCTGAGGTGGTGTCTTTTGAAGGCATCGACGAGCTTTATGACGCCATTGCCGCAAAAAAAATCCGCCTGTTCGCCGATGTGGAACAGACCGGCCTCTATTTCCTCAGCCAGCGGAATCTTGTTCCAAATTTCCGCTTTGATGCTGCGACGCCGCTCGACGCCAACCACCTGTTTGCTGCCGTCGCCAAAGGCAAGGCCAATCTATTAATCAAAGTAAATGAAGGCATGCGCCTCATCACGCCGCAGGAACGCACGCAAATCGTCCGCCGTTGGCTGAAGCCAAAGGAACCCAAAAAAGCCGATACCCTGGTCATTGCCATCTCCCGGAACTACCCGCCGTTCACACTGATCGATGCCAACGGGCAACCGGCCGGCATGCTGGTCGATATCTGGCGCCTGTGGGCGAAGAAAACCGGTAAAAAAATTGAATTCAGGCAAAGCAGTTGGGCCGATACGCTGAATAATCTGGGCAGCGGTGATGCCGATGCTCATTCCGGCTTGTTCCGCAGCAAGGAACGGTCCCGCTGGATCGACTTTTCACGGCCTGTCTACGAAATCACCAGCAGCTATTTTCAGCGTACCGGTGAAAAACCGTTGATTGATTTATCCGGAAAGAAGGTCGGTGGCGTTTCCGGGTCGTTCCAGGAGTCCTTTATCCGGAAGAACCATCCGGCGGCTGTAATCGCCCCTTTCCAGGACAACGAAGATTTGATCCGCGCCCTGGCCAATGGAAAGATCGACACCTTTCTAACCGAGGACCGGCCGGTCGAAGACCTGCTTCGCCGCTTGGGGATGCGCGGCCGGATCACCCGGACGGGCAATCCGGTCCTCAGGAACGAAATGTTTTTCGGTGTGCGGAAAGGCGAAGACGTACTGAAGGCCCTTATCGGCAGGGGACTGGATGCAATCACCAATGAGGAACTGGCGGAAATAGAACGGCGCTGGATCGACCTTCCGGATAACCGGTTCTTTGCTAAAAACCCGCTGGCCCTGACGTCCCAGGAAAGGGCCTGGCTGGCCGCCAATCCGGTGCTCCGGGTGCATAACGAAATGGACTGGCCGCCGTTCAATTTCAACGTCGATGGCAGGCCCCAGGGTTTTTCCATCGACTATATGAACCTTCTGGCATCGAAAATCGGCGTTAAAGCCGAGTATGTTTCCGGGCCGTCCTGGAACGATTTCCTGGGCATGATGAAAAGCGGCGATCTCGACATCATGCTGAACATCGTAAAGACGCCGGAACGCCAGAAATACATGCTCTACACCCGGCCTTATATCGATAATCCCAACACCATCATCAGCCGTAAGGATCAGCCCTACGACAGCTTGCAGGAGCTTTTCGGCAAGACCATTTCGGTGCCCAAGGGTTTTTTCTACGAAGAAATCCTGAAACGGGATTTCCCGGAAATCAAACTCCACCTGGTCAAGAACACCCTGGAAACCATGAAGGCCGTTTCCTTTGGCAAGGCGGACGCGGCTTTGGGCGAATTGGCGGTGTTCAATTACCTGATGGACAAACACTTTATGACCGACCTGGTGCTGTCCGGCGAGGTCAAGATGGGCAGTCCGGAATACGCGCTGCTCAATATTACGGCTCACAAGGAACAGCAGTTGCTGGCATCAATCCTCAACAAGGGGGTTAAATCCATCGGCGAGATAGAAGTCAGGGAACTGCGGCAAAAATGGTTTGGCGGCACGAAAACCGAAAGAAAGCGCCAGCCGGTGCTGGACCTGACGGAAGCCGAGCGGGAATGGCTCAACCGGCATAAGGAAATCCGTATCGGCGTCGATCCCGATTATCCACCGTTTGAGTTCACCTCCAAGGACGGCAGCTATGCCGGTATTTCATCGGATTACATGAAGATTGTCGGCGAACGGCTCGGCGTTGAAATCAAACGGGTTCCCAATTTAACCTGGTCGCAGGTCCTGTCCGGGGCCAAAGCCAAGACCGTTGACGTGCTGCCGGCGGTAACCAAAACGCCCGAGCGCGACATCTATTTGAATTTTACCCGTCCCCACCTCAATCATCCGAGCGCCATTCTGACCCGGGACGACTTTCCCTTTATCACCGGTTTGACTGACCTCAGAGATCAGAGCGTAGCCATGGTGAAGGGATACTCGACGACCGCACAATTAAAGACCAAATACCCGACATTTAAGCCTCAGGAATATGAAACGCCCTTGCAGGCCCTCGAAGCCGTTGCCACGGGCAAGGCGACGGCTACCGTTCTCAACTTGGCGGTGGCGACTTATCTGATCCGGCAGAACAAACTCAATAACCTGAAGGTGGCGGCCAATGCAGAAATCAATTTTCCGGGACTGTCGATCGGCGTTCGCAAAGACTGGCCGGAACTGGTTTCCATCCTCAACAAGGTTCTGCAATCGGTGACGCCGGGCGAGGAAAGCGAAATCAACGACCGCTGGGTCTCCGTACGCTACGACGTTGCCGCCGATACAGAAGCCCTGGTCCGGGTCGGCTTGCAGGTTGCCGGCGGGGCCACCATCATCGTCATCATCATTATCGGCTTCATCGCCTATCGAAACCGCCGGCTTGAACAGGAGATGAAAGAACGCGAAGCCGCCGCCCAGGCCAAATCCGACTTCGTCGCCGTCGTCAGCCATGAAGTACGCACGCCGATGAACGGGGTTCTCGGCATGGCCCGGTTGATCCTGGATACTGAGTTGTCGGAAGAACAGAAAGATTTTGCCCACACCATTGTCGATTCCGGCGAAGCCTTGTTGATCATCCTCAATGACCTGCTGGACATCTCCAAACTGGAAGCCGGCAAACTGGAAATCGAAGCCGTGCCCTTCAACCTTAGAATCCTGGTTGAGGAAACCATCAATGTCATGGATACCCGGGCCCGGGAAAAAGGCCTGCATCTGAGTTATACGTTCGATTCGGAAGTGCCGAAAATTTTATTGGGAGACGGCAACCGCTTGCGCCAAATCCTCTTCAACTTTCTCAGTAACGCCATCAAGTTCACCAATGAAGGCGGCATCACCGTTTCATTTTTCAGCAAACAGCTCTATGGAAATAATTGCCAGT
>JADHTD010000124.1 GCA_016776525.1 Rhodospirillales bacterium | reverse complement strand
CAGGGCGATCTGCAAGGTGAGGCGAACGAAGCGTCCGAAGACACCGGCCAGGGCGGCCCGGTCGGAGGCTTTGATCTGATGGGTCCAATTGCCGTTTTGCAGGTGCTGCCAGCGTCCGGCCAGGGCGTCTCCCATGCCGAGCGCCGTTCCCGAGTGTCCGCAATGGGACAGGGCCCGGTTCAGCTCACGGACCTGGGCGTCCGTTTGCAAAGCATCGACCATCGGTCCCCGCAGCCACATTTCGGCGGCCACCGCCGTCGCAAGGAGGATGGCGGCCCCGCCCAGCGCGATCCAGCCCAGGGTCGGGTGCAGCATGAAGATGATGGCCAGGAAGAGCGGCGCCCAGGGGGCGTCCAGCAAGGTCATGACGCCGTTTCCCGCCAGGAACTGTTTGAGCCGCGACAGGTCGGAAAGCCGGTCATGGCGGAACGACGCGGCCAGTTTCGGCCCCAGGTCCTGTTCCAGGCGGAAACCGGCGCGGATCAGGATACGGGTGCGGACCGCGTCCAGGGCCGCCATCACCGCCAGGGCGGCGACGGCGCCGACGGCGAGGACGGTAAGCGTTTCATGGCTGTGGCTGGCGAGAACCCGGTCGAAGACCTGGATCATGAATACCGGCACGGCCAGGACCAGAAGGTTGATGGCAAGGCTGAAAGAAGCCAAATGGACCAACAGGCGGCGGACAAAGCGGAAGGAGCCGCTCAGAAATCCGCCTTCAGGTTTATGTGTCGTGTCCTTGGGGGATGGTGTGTTGTTTTCAGTCATTTGTCATCTCTGTTGCCGTTCAAAAAACGAAATCATCCGCTTGCAAGTCGGTGACCGAGGTATTGTTCAGGGTCAACTGGTCGCCGCCGCCGAGGTCGAGGACGGTGCCGTCCGCCGTGTCGGCGGCCACCAGGTCTGCAAATCCGGCCAGCCCGAAATCGCTGAGGTCGATGCGGTCGACATAGACGGCGCCGGTACTGAAGGCGGTGAAATCGGTGATGATGTCGGAACCGCCGCCGCGCCGCATGACGAAGGTATCGACACCGTGGTCGCCGGTCAGGGTATCGTCGCCGGTGCCGCCGGAAAGAATATCGTGGCTGCGGCCGCCGAGGAGGGTGTCGTTTCCGGCCCCGCCGTCGATGGTGTCGTTACCGTAATCGCCGTTCAGGTAGTCATCGCCGGCGTCCCCGGTCAGGGTGTCGTTGCCATTCTGGCCGTAAAGGCGGTCGTTACCGTTTCCGCCATACAGCAGGTCATCACCGATGCCGCCGACCAGTTTATCGTCGCCGTCGTCGCCGTAGATGCTGTCGGCTTTGTCACCGGTCAGGGAGGTATCAGTGGCGCCATAAAGATTGTCGTTTCCGGCGCCGCCATGCAGTTCATCGTATCCGGCGCCGCCGAACAGGGTGTCGGCTCCGTCACCGCCGCTCAGGATATCGTTGCCGCCATAGCCCTGGATCAGGTCATCGCCGATATCGCCGCTCAGGGTGTCGGCATCGGCGGTGCCGTCCACTATCCTGTCGTCGGTGGAATTAATGAAATCCGTGAAGGAGAGGGGGGTTCCGGCATCCCCGTTCAGCGCGTAATTGGCGCCGTCATAAGACAGTTTCTCGATGGTGCCGCTGCCGTAGAAATCCTCCATGCGCAGGCTGCCGCCGCCGGCATAATCGAAGACCAGGTCGGTACCGTCCTGGTAGACGCTGCCGACCGCTTCGAACGGGTTGAGCCCGTCGAAAAATAAGGTGTCGAAATCACCACTGTCACTGATGACGTCGGTATCGCCGACGGCATCGGCAGTGATCTCGTAGGTATCGTCGTCGGCCCCACCGCTCATCCGATCGTCGCCATCGCCGCCGTTCAGGGTATCGTTACCGATATCCCCGTTGAGGTTGTCGTTGCCGCTGCCGCCGAGCAGGGTGTCGTGGCCGCGGCCGCCGAGCAGGTCGTCGGTACCCGCGCCGCCGTCCAACGTGTCGTTGCCGTAATCGCCGTTGAGGTAATCGTTGCCGTCGTCGCCGGTCAGGGTGTCGTTGCCGTGCTGGCCGTAAAGGCGGTCATCACCGGTGCCGCCATATAGCAGGTCGTTGCCGAGGCCGCCGACCAGTTTATCGTCTCCCTCTTCGCCGTGAAGGGTGTCGGCTTTGTCGCCCATAAGGGATGTGCTGGTGGCGCCGTATAGATTGTCGTCGCCGGCGCCGCCGTGGATTAGATCAGAGCCGCCGGCCCCCATCAGGGTGTCACCGGCGCTGCCGCCGGTCAGAGTGTCGGAACCGCTGGTGCCGGTCAGTTCCATAGGATCGTCCGGTGTCGGTTCCGGATCAGGGTCCGGGTCGGGGTCCGGGTCGGGGATGGCGTCGGGAACATCCGGCTCACTGGCATCCGTTAAAACGGTGGCGGCGACCTCACCGGTGTTGGTTGCGTCGTCATCGTCTGAGCCTTCAAAGGCGGTTTCCCTGGTGGGGTTCGGAGAGGCGTCCTGATAAGGGGAAAAATCCTGTTGCGTTCCGGTGCCGTCATCTTGCGTTTCCTGGGCAGCGGAGCCGGATTGTGACAAGGAGGGGTTGAGCAGCCGGGCCGTTGCCGTTTCTTCGGAATCGCCTGCGTCCGGTTCCGGTTCAACCGGTGCCGGTCCGGGGATGGTTTCCTCTGGTTGGCGGCTGCCGTCCGCCTTGGCCTGTTCTCCAGAATCATCCGCATCGTGTTGCAGGGAGGGGAGGGACGTCAGGTCGTCACTGCCGAAAAAATTTGTAAATGAGGGGAAGAGTTCGGCCTTCAAGTCGCTAAGAATAGACATGGTATGTGAGCCTCTAGTTACTTTAACCTGAAACGAACATACAATATTATTGCACTTAAATGATGAAATGATCAAAAGTATTATTAAGTAACAAATTATCTATATTTTATTATTAATAATATTATTTAATTTAATAAAATTTTATGTTCTTGCGTGCACCTGTTTTAAGGTTTGAAAAACCCGAAGAAGCGGTTTTGATCGTAGGGCTGGCGATATCCCCGTTAAGATCGGATAATCCCGGCAAAGCCGAACGGCTAGTTTTGACGATACGGCGGATTTCGATCTGGTAAGGGGGTAACGATGGATCTGCAACTCACCGGCAAACGGGCCCTGGTCAGCGGCTCCACACTGGGCATCGGCCGGGCCATCGCCAAGGGATTGCTGGGCGAGGGGGCATCGGTGGTCATCAACGGCCGTGACGCAGAGCGTCTTCAGCAGGCCGTCGATGAACTGACCGGTTTAGGCGACGTCATCGGCGTTGCAGCCGACCTGTCGACCCCGGAAGGCGCGGCGCATTTGATAGAAGAGGCTGCGTCCGGCGGTCCTGTCGATATCCTGGTCAACAATGCCGGGTTCTTCGAGGTTAACCCCTTTTTCGAGATCACCGATGCCGACTGGCAGGATATGTTCGAGCTTAACGTCATGAGCGGCGTGCGTCTGGCCCGGGCTTTCATGCAGGCCATGCTGGACCGCGACTGGGGGCGGGTCGTCTTTCTCGGCTCGGACCAAAGCTCCAAACCCAATCCGGCCATGGCCCATTACGCCATGACCAAAACGGCGGTGGTTTCCATTGCCCGCAGCCTGGCTGAACTGACCCAGGGCACCGGCGTCACCGTCAACACGGTACAGGCGGCCCCGACCTGGACCGACGGCGTCGCCGCCTTCATGCAGCAGATGGCGGATATCGACGGCACCACGCCTGAACAGATGGCCAAGGATTATTTCGGCGACGGCGAGGGACGCACGTCGTTGCTGCAACGTTTCGCCGAACCGGAAGAAATCGCCAACCTGGTGGTGTTCCTCTGTTCGCCCCGGGCTTCGGCTATCAACGGTTCAGCGCCCAGGGCCGACGGCGGCATGGTGCGGTCGCTGTTTTGACGGAGCCTGTTCAAGGTCATGAATATTTGTAAGATCGGTTAAGGAACAACCAAGGAATAAAACAATGCCTGCCCCAAAACTGAGTGAACAGACCAAAGGCGTCTATATCATCTCGGCGACGCCGTTTACCGAAACCGGCGACATTGATTTCGACAGCGCCGAGCGGTTGGTCGAATTCTATATCGAAAAGGGCGTCACCGGCATGACCATCCTCGGCATGATGGGGGAAGCCAATAAGCTGGCGCCGGACGAATCGGAGAAATTTCTCACCCACATGATGGACCGGGTCGGCGGCCGCATACCGGTGGTGGTCGGGGTTTCCAACGCGGGCCTCGGCAACCTGGCGCGGCTGGCCCAGGCCAGCATGGAGGCCGGCGCCTGCGGCGTCATGGTGGCGCCGTCGGGCGGGCAGAATACCAACGAGGCCATTCACCGCTATTTCGCCCAGGTCTGCGAAGCCCTCGGCCCGGACGTGCCGCTGTGCTATCAGGATTTCCCGCTGACCACGAAAGTGCATATCTCGGTCGAATGCTTCAACACCCTGGTCGAAAGCTTTCCGCAGCTGGTCATGCTCAAGCACGAAGACTGGCCGGGATTGAGCAAACTGTCCGCCGTGCGCAAAGCCTCCGACGAGGGCGGCGTGCGCCGGGTCTCCATCCTCTGCGGCAACGGCGGCCTCTACCTGCCGCAGGAACTGGCCCGCGGCGCCGACGGCGCCATGACCGGTTTTGCCTATCCGGAAATGCTGGTCGAGGTGGTGGCGAAGTTCCAGGCCGGTGATATCGATGGCGCCGAAGACGTCTTCGATATCTACCTGCCGCTGGCCAAGCACGAACAGCAGCCCGGTTTCGGCCTGGCTGTGAGAAAAGAAATCCTCCGTCGGAGGGGCATTATCAGTTGTGCCGACACGCGGGCCCCGGGACCGTCGCTGACGCCCACCGATCACGAAGAACTGAGCCGCCTCATGGAGCGCCTTGAACAGCGGCTGCCGGCATGAGCACGTATGACCTGATCATCCGGGGCGGCACGGTGGCCACCGCCGGCGATACCTTCGAGGCCGATGTCGGCATCAAGGACGGCAGGATCACCGCCCTCGGCCGTGACTTGGGCGAGGCGGAACAGATGATCGACGCCAAGGGCATGCTGGTGCTGCCGGGCGGCGTCGATGCCCATTGCCACATCGAACAGGAATCCTCGACCAAGATCATGACGGCGGATGATTTCTATTCCGGCAGCGTCTCGGCGGCCTTCGGCGGCACCACCACCATCGTACCCTTCGCCGCCCAGCACAAAGGGCAAAGCCTGCGCGCCGTCGTCCAGGAGGCGCACGAGCGGGCCGGGGCGAAGGCGGTCATCGACTATGCCTTCCACCTGATCGTTTCCGACCCGACGGAACAGGTGCTGGGCCAGGAACTGCCGGGGCTGATCAAGGACGGCTACACCTCGTTCAAGGTCTACATGACCTATGACGCCCTGAAGATCGACGATCGCCAGATGCTGGATATCCTGTCGCTGGCCCGCACCGAAGGCGCCATGACCATGGTGCATGCGGAAAACAATGATGTTATTTCCTGGCTAAGCGAACGGCTCCTGTCCAGGGGTTACACCGAACCCAAATACCATGCCGTCAGCCATGCCCCCATCGCCGAGCGGGAGGCCTCGCGCCGGGCCATCGATCTGGCCACCCTGGCCGATGCGCAATTGCTGATTGTGCATGTGTCAGAACCGGGGGCGGCGAAGGCCATCCTGGAAGCCCGCAACCAGGGACTGGAAATATACGGCGAAACCTGTCCGCAGTACCTGTTCCTGACCGCCGGGGATTTGGACCGGGACGGCATGGAAGGCGCCAAGTTCTGCTGTTCACCGCCGCCCCGCGACAAACAGGCCCAAGAGGCCATCTGGCGGGGGCTGACCAACGGCACCTTCCAGGTGTTCTCGTCGGACCACGCGCCGTATCGTTATGACTCCTCGGGCAAGTTCAAGGCCGGGCCCAATCCGACCTTCAAGAAGATCGCCAACGGCGTGCCGGGGGTTGAGGTCCGCATGCCCCTGCTGTTCTCGGAAGGGATCGGCGCGGGACGCCTCGACATCAACCGTTTCGTGGCGCTCACCGCCACCAACCCGGCCAAAATTTACGGCCTCTATCCGCGCAAGGGGACCATCGCCGTCGGTGCCGACGCCGACATCGCTATCTGGGATCCGGACTGGGAACGCACCCTGTCCATCGACATCCTGCACGACAATATGGATTACACGCCTTATGAGGGCCGCACCGTCAAAGGCTGGCCGCGCACCGTGCTCAGCCGCGGGCGGGTCGTCGTCGCCGACGAAGAATTACAGGTTGAGCGCGGCAGCGGTGAGTTCCTCGAACGCCAGCCGGAAATCCGCCGCCTGACGCCTCAGGGGCAACAAGCGGAACTGGACCCCGGCCGCACCTTCGGTGCGGATTTGATGTAAAGGCTGTCCGGCATGCGTCCGTTTCCGGCTGCAAGCGAACGTAAATTGCGTGGATGTATTATCTCCGCTTGTAAGCCAAAACGGAGATGTAAAAAGGTGTTAGCCGCGTTCGGCTCAATATCTTTATTGTAAGCAGATTGATCGTCAGTTTGTTTATTTAGCCCGCAATTATGTCCGCACATTTATTGGCATCGGCATTGTCGGATATTTTTTCACCTGGCATGGTTGACCAGCCCTGTTTTCTCACGAAATCACCGCGAGTCCATAACTCGGCTTTTTTCATTTCCTCTTTTTTGAAATGTTTGTGCTGCTGTACGGAAGCGGTCCATTGTTTCGCCACGCAACCGTGCTCTTGCAGCGGGAACAAATTCGTTCGCCTGCCCACTCGCTGTGAAAATCGGCCCGGCACCTTAGGCATAGGCGGTTCTTTGGATCGGCCTTGGCTGACGCTTCAAGTCGCAGGGATGAATATACGGATTTACTCATAGATCCTCTCAGAAGACTGCCGTGCTGGAGAACTTTCACAGGAAGAGCTGCAACCAGACTCTCAACCGTAGCTGAATTAGGCTCAGTGAACCTGGGGGAACTGCGATGGGTCAGACTGAGGAGAACGCGTTGTCCCTTTGCTCTCGGCGGGTGTCTTTTCGGCTGCGGTGATCTTGGCAGTAACGGTCTTGGCAGCAACGGTCTTGGTGGCTTTCTTCTTGGCGGGGCTTTTCTTCTTGGCGGCTTCCAGGTCGGCTGCTTCTTTCGCCAGGCGCAGGGCTCGCAGGTTCGCTATTTTATCGGCTTTCTCCTGCTGCGCTTTTTCCTTTTCTTTAAGGGCCTGCTTATCCTTTTTTTGGGCCGCGGCAAATTCTCTTTCGGCCCTTGATTTTACGGATGGAATCATTTCTGCAATCCTCTGCTTCGGTTGAAGGCGTTTTGGTAGTGAACAATAGCCGAGTGCGTATACCGGACCGTCCGCAAGCGGATCAGCAAGGGCGGCAACGGCACGTTGAACCGTAACGTTCAATTTATTGTTCGTAGTTTGCGTTCATGGCGAAGGAATGATTGGCGAGCAAATCAGCCCGTATTCCAATTCCAAGGTTCGCCAGAAAATTGTCGCAGATCTTTTTGGTTGAAATCCGCTCCCAACGCATGTCGGGAGCGGAGTCGCATTCGCTTAGTCGACGACGGAAATGTTCTCAGCGGAA
>JADHTD010000123.1 GCA_016776525.1 Rhodospirillales bacterium | reverse complement strand
TGGACGAAACCACCCAGCTTAACGACCCGCTTGACCCGGTCCAAATCGCCGTTACAGGCGGCCTGCACCTGGGCGATCAGGTTGAGGCCGCAAAGCCGGGCCGCCTGATAGCCGTCATCAATGCTGAGGCCGTCACCGACGGTACCCAGGTATTGCAGTTCCCCATTCCAGATGGTGATTTGCCCGGAAACAAAAACCAAACTGCCGCTGACCACAAAGGGGACGTAATTGGCTGCCGGTGCGGCCGCCTTGGGAAGTTCGATCCCCAGTTCCTGGAGGCGGGTTTCAACCGATTGGCTCATTGCGGGCTCCTTGTTTAAATCTCAGGTTTAATCGGCGGGACGGGGCCGGGGATTGGCCCTAAAGAAGATACCCCACAAGGCAGGCCGGGGGCCATCCCCCTTATAAGAGGTTATGACCATTGATAAAAATTGGCTATGAATTGACATTTGCCAATGAAACTCTTACCAAATTATATAGTCTTTGTAATAAGAAAGCGGCAGACCAGGGGCAACCGATGAGCTATCTCAACTGGGACGATAAATTCAGCGTTGGGGTTCCGGAGCTCGACCGGCATCATAAAATTTTAATGGACCTGATCAGCCAGTTCCACGATGCCTATGCCGCCGGCAAGGGTCTCGACTCCATGCAACCGACCTTCGATGTCCTCATGGATTACGTTGCCTATCACTTCGAGGCGGAAGAGACGATCATGCGGGATAACGGTTATCCCCAACTCGACGATCACCACGGATCCCACGAGAAGATGATCGAAGAGGTCAAGGACCTGCATGGCCGCTTCAAACAGGGCGATGAGGGTTTGGCCCTCGACCTGCTCAGCTTCCTTAACAATTGGTGGCACTTCCACATCCTCGAGGAGGATGGGCAGTACGCTCAATATTTCAAAGACCAGGGAATCCAGGTGAACTGATAGCGTCCCGCTACGGGCGGCGGCGCGGCTTCGAAAGCCTTAAAGCTGGAACGGTATGCCTTCCGACGGAGCCAGGCACTCGACTTTGGAGCCCCGCTCTTTCAGCATCTCGGTGGCGATTTTAAGTTTGTTGTCGATGGCGTCGTCGTCCTGGTCCGGGTCGTGGTGGAAAAGGTACAAGGTCTTCACCTTGGCCCGGTCGGCCAGGTCGATAACCTGGCTGATGCAGGAATGGCCCCAATTGACCTTGGTTTTGTATTCTTCGTCGGTGTAGGTGACGTCGGTGACCAGGGCGTCGGTGCCTTCGATGAACTTGGCCAGGCGTTCGACGTACTTCGGATTGTGCATCGGGTCCGAATCCAGATAGAGCTCGTTATCGGTGATGTAACAGAAGGAACTGCCGTTGTAGTTTATCCGGTAGCCGAGACAGTTGCCGGGATGGTTGAGCAGCATGGTATTTATGGTGATATCGTCGATTTCAAACTCACCTTCCCGGAGATCCTTGAAATAAACCCGGGCCCCGAACTCCTTGATGGTGATGGGAAAATAAATATCGTCCATCTGCGCCGAGATAACCTCCCGCATGGTCGTTGACCCGTGAGAAGCACCTAGAATTTCAAATTCATTGCCGGACATGTAAAGCGGCACGAAGAAGGGCAGGGCGTTGATATGATCCCAATGGGGATGGGAGATGAAAATCTTTGCTTCCAGGCGTCGGCGTTGTTCCGCCATAAGCCGGTCGGACAGGGACTTGATACCGCTGCCAGCATCGAAAATGAAGAACTGGCCTTTGGCGAATTCCAGGCTTATGCACGGCGTGTTGCCGCCATAGCGCAGGGATTTTTCGCCGGTGACGGGCAGGGTCCCCCGAACTCCCCAGAAGGTAAGCTCGATCCGGTCCTCCATAATACGCAGAACCTGATTTACAAACGTCATCTCATTGATCGGCTTGATGATGTAGCCGTCAGCGCCGTGGTTGAAGGCGCGTTTACGGTCGAATTCATAGGCCTTGCCGGTGACGACGATAATTTTCGTGTCATCGAGGACTTCTTTGCTGCGCAGTTCGCCGCATAATTCCAGGCCGTCTTTTTCCGGCATCATCAGGTCGATGAGGATGCAATCCGGAGGATTGGCCTCGACCTGTTCCAGGGCGTCGGTCGGCGAGGTGTTGGAATCGACACTATGACCTTCCGATTCCAGAAGGGCCTTGATAACCGCGATCATTTCCCGATCGTCGTCGATGCAGTAGAAGCGGAGTCCGTTATTCTTATTCATTCCCTGCCTTCAAATTCTCACAAGCCGTTTTAAAAACGACCCGGCAGA
The DNA here is from genome assembly GCA_016776525.1 of Rhodospirillales bacterium. Taxonomy (GTDB): domain Bacteria; phylum Pseudomonadota; class Alphaproteobacteria; order Rhodospirillales; family JADHTD01; genus JADHTD01. Next base: position 5,285 of record JADHTD010000123.1, on the reverse strand, counting down.
TTTCGGATCCCCGCATCCGAAAGGATTAAGCCAAAGTTAGCTACGATGATGTGAGTTTATATGGTATTCACCCGGAATACCAGAAGAGGAATTAAGCCACAACTGCCGTAAGGTTATGATCTTAGCGGTAATACTCGGAATGTTGTCTCAGGCTATGAAGGCGGGGAGGGCGTAAAAAAAAGGGGCCGTTCCGGAATATCTATCCCGAAACGCGCCCCAAGTTTCCCAGGGAGGTTCTCAATATCTCCCTACTCATTAGGAGCAACCGCTGGTCGCCCCGCATGTCAGGCATTTCATGCAGGTGCCGTTTCGGACCAGGGTGAAATTTCCACACTCATCACAGGAATCGCCTTCGTATCCTTTCATCCGCGCTTCGCGGACCTGATCGAGGCGGGCGTCCGTTGATGCCATAACCGTATTTTCGACAGATATGCTTTCCGTGACCTCGGTGGTAACCAGGGCCTGGGCGCCACCGTCGCCGCCGGCGGCGCTGGCCGTTGCTGTCGATGCCGTTACCGCCGAGCCGCCGCCGTTGCCTTTATTGACGGATGCAACAGCCGGAGCGCTGCTATTACTGGCGCCGCCCTTGACGACCAGGAACTTGGAGCGAACGTAGCCCTGACTGGCCAGCCGTTCGACCACTTCCAGGGTATCTTCCGGCACCGGCAGGCTGTCGCTTTCATCGCCGCGGCCGATGCTGTCGGGCGACAGGTCGCCGGGTTCCACGTGGGCCAAGTCGTTGCGGCCCATATAGGAGACAGCCAGTTCCCGGAAGATGTAGTCGATGATGGAGGTTGCCATCTTGATGGTATCGTTGCCTTCGACGATGCCCGAGGGCTCGAAGCGGGTGAAAGTATAGGCATCGACGAATTCATCCAGCGGCACGCCGTATTGCAGGCCGATGGAGATGGCAATTGCGAAGTTGTTCATCAGCGAACGGAAAGCGGCGCCTTCCTTATGCATATCGATGAAGATTTCGCCCAGCTTGCCGTCTTCATATTCGCCGGTGCGCAGATACACCTTATGGCCGCCGACGGTAGCCTTCTGGGTATATCCCTTGCGCCGGTGGGGCAGGCGTCCGCGCCGGGTCACGAACCGTTCGATGATCCGTTCGGCGACGATTTCCGCCTTGGCGGTGGCGGGCTGTTCGGCGATCTCGTCAGCCATCTCCAGGTCCTCGTCGTCGAGTAAGGAGGATTGCAGGGGCTGCGACAGCTTGGAGCCGTCCCGGTAAAGGGCGTTGGCCTTGATGCTCAATTTCCAGGACAGCATATAAGCGCTCTTGCAGTCCTCGATGGTTGCCGAATGGGGCATGTTGATGGTCTTCGAGATGGCGCCGGAGATAAACGGCTGGCTGGCCGCCATCATGCGGATATGGCTGTCCACCGACAGGTAGCGTTTACCGGTGCGGCCGCAGGGATTGGCACAATCGAAGATGGACAGGTGCTCATCTTTCAGGTGAGGCGCACCTTCCAGGGTCATGGCGCCGCACACATGGATATTGGCGGCTTCGATTTGGTCCCTGGCGAAGCCCAGCTCGCGGAGCATGTCAAACGACATGTCGTCGAGCTGGTCTGCCGTGAAACCAAGGGTTTCCGTGCAGAATTCTTCGCCGAGGGTGAACTTGTTGAAGACGAATTTAATATCAAAGGCTTCTACCAGAGAACCTTCGATGATTTTCAGGACATCCTTGGTGAAACCTTTTTCCGTCAAGGTTTCATGGTTGATGCCTTGTGCCGTCTTCAGGGTGCCCTGGCCGGTGGCGTATAGGATCATCTCCTCGATCTGGTTTTCGTCGTATCCGAGATTGCGGAGGGCCAAAGGCACCATGCGGTTGATAATCTTGAAATACCCGCCGCCGGCCAGCTTCTTGAACTTGACCAGGGCGAAATCGGGTTCGATACCGGTGGTATCGCAGTCCATAACTAGGCCAATGGTGCCGGTCGGTGCAATGACCGATACCTGGGCGTTGCGGAAACCGTTTTCCTCACCCAGTTTGAGGGCCTTGTCCCAGGCGCCGCAGGCGGCCAGCGACAGTTCCTTGTCCGGGCAGGCGGCGGTGTCGAGCGACACCGGCTTGACGGAAAGGCCTTCGTACTCTTCCGTTTTTCCGTATGCGGCGCGGCGGTGGTTGCGGATCACCCGAAGCATGTGCTCGGCGTTTTCCTCGTACCGCGGGAAGGCCCCCAGTTCACTGGCCATTTCCGCCGAGGTGGCATAGGAAACACCGGTCATCAAGGCCGAAATGGCGCCGCAGATGGCGCGGCCTTCGTCGGAATCGTAAGAGTGCCCCGAAGCCATCAGGTAACCGCCAATGTTGGCGAAACCGAGGCCTAAGGTGCGGAACTCATAGGACAGTTCGGCGATCTGCGGCGAGGGGAATTGCGCCATCAGCACCGAGATTTCCAAGGTTATCGTCCACAAGCGCACGGCATGCTCGAAAGCGGCGACGTCGAAGGCAAAATCTTTTCCCAGGAACGTCATCAGGTTCAAAGAGGCCAGGTTGCAGGCCGTATCGTCCAGGAACATGTATTCGGAACACGGATTGGAAGCGTTGATACGGCCGCTTTCCGGACAGGTATGCCATTCGTTGATGGTGGTGTCGAACTGCATACCGGGATCGGCGCAGGCCCAGGCGGCGTTGCCAATGTCTTCCCACAGATCGCGGGCTTTGACCGTTTTCGCCAATTCGCCGTCGGTGCGCCGGACCAGATCCCAATCGCCGTCGTTTTCAACCTTCTCCAGGAAGTCGTTGGTAACGCGCACGCTGTTGTTGGAATTCTGGCCGGAAACCGTCATGTAGGCTTCCGAATCCCAGTCGGTATTGTATTCCTGGAATTCGATTTCCCGGTAGCCTTGTTCGGCGAACTGGATGACGCGCTGAACATAGTTCTCCGGGACCATTGCCTTGCGGGCGGCGATGACGGCTTTTTTCAGGGCCTTGTTTTCTTTTGGGTTGAATTTGGCGCCGTTGACCAGCGGTTCGCCGCCTTCCGGATCGGAATGGCAGGCGTCCATGATCTGGCCCAAGTGCTTGGCGGTGATTTTCGAACCGGAGACGAGGGCGGCAACTTTCTGTTCTTCCCGGGCTTTCCAGGAAATGAAGTCCTCGATGTCCGGGTGGTCGATGTCGACCACCACCATCTTGGCGGCGCGGCGCGTGGTGCCGCCCGATTTAATGGCCCCGGCGGCGCGGTCGCCGATCTTCAGGAAACTCATGAGACCCGATGATTTGCCGCCGCCGGACAAGTTCTCATTCTCGCCCCTGAGGTTGGAGAAGTTGGAGCCGGTGCCGGAACCGTACTTGAACAGGCGGGCTTCGCGCACCCACAGATCCATGATGCCGCCTTCGTTGACCAGGTCGTCTTGGATGCCCTGGATGAAACAGGCATGGGGTTGCGGGTGTTCATAGGAGGATTTGGAGCGGACCAGCTTGCCGGTTTTGAAATCGACATAGGAATGGCCTTGCGACGGTCCGTCGATGCCATAAGCCCAATGCAATCCGGTGTTGAACCATTGCGGTGAGTTGGGAGCGCCCATCTGCGAGCACAGGATGAAGCGCATTTCGTCGTAATAGGCCTGGGCATCGTCCTCGGTATCGAAATAACCGCCCTTCCAGCCCCAATAGGCCCAGGTGCCGACCAGCCGGTCAAAGACCTGCTTGGCGCTATGCTCACCGGTGTAACGTTCGTCTTCGGGCAGTTCTTCCAGGGCCTCTTCGTCCGGCACCTGACGCCACAGGAAAGTCGGTACATCGGTTTCGACGACCGGTTTCAAGCGGGCCGGAACACCGGCCTTGCGGAAATACTTTTGTGCCAGGACATCGGTGGCGACTTGAGACCAGTCCTCCGGGATATCGATGTCGTCTTTCTGAAATACGACAGAGCCGTCCGGATTGCGGATTTCACTGGTCGCCAGGCGAAAGGTGATCGAATCGTATGGTGAAGATGATTTTTCCGACGTAAAGAATCGCGTAATGCGCATGCTGCCCCCAAAACAACAAACAGAGAATTTATGATTTTCGCTGGCCCCCGTGGTTCCTCCCCGAGGCCCGGTTTTTGCCCCCAATAGACACCGGGATATCGTAAATACACAATATCATGTGCCTGCCCAGAGCGAACGCACGATATGTAGCATAAGCCCCTGGGGGCAGCAACAAGATTTAGTTGGGAAAAGGAAGATTTAGTGCCTAGCCCAATGTATACGGGCACTTAGCCTCTATCGCTGAGGCATTCGTTGAATCGGGTAAAACGGCTTACGAAAGAGTGCAAAACGGGGGTGGGTTATCCCTTAATACGGAAGGATAGTATTAAGTAATATCAGTAGTTTATATTCCATAGTTAGTTTAATATATAAAGATATAGCGACAGTTATCTGTGGCCAAAGCATTCTTACATTAGGAACCTGTAATGTAATAGAATCGGAAAATCAGGGGCTGAAATTCCGGATTTGGATATACTATATATAGGGGGTTGGTTAACGCCATCCGGTTGCCGGGCATTTCTTGGAGGGCCGCCAGTTTAAGGACAAGCAGGACTGGACGGGAACCCATACGGGTGCCATATTTGCGCCGCTGTTGGCAGGTATTGTTTTTGCCGCTGATCATGACAGCGGCGGTCATTTAGTCGGAGTTGCACAGGCATGATTCTCGGAACGCGCTTTATGACATGGCTTAAAGGGGAACTGGTCGGGACCGACGAGTTCGGCAACCGGTATTACCGTTCCAAAGGCAAACGCCTGCAGGGGCGGGAACGGCGCTGGGTCATCTACCGGGGCCGTGCCGAAGCATCGACGGTGCCGCCGGAATGGCATGTCTGGCTGCACCACACGACGGATCGCCCCTTGACGGAAGAAGCGGCCCAGGCCAAAGCCTGGCAAAAGGCCCATGCCCCCAATATGACGGGAACCGACGATGCCTACCGGCCCAGCGGCCATGACTACAAGGGCGGCAAGCGGGCTCAGGCCACCGGTGATTACGAAGCCTGGACCCCGGATTCCTAATTATTGCCGGCGATTGATGTGCAGCCTGCAACGGATTTGACCCAGGAAAGCCGATGGCGCCCAATAACACCCCCTCTCCGGCTGACCGTCAGACCTGGAATCCGGAACGCTATGCCCGGAACGCCGGGTTTGTCGCCGAACTGGGTGAACCGGTTCTCGACCTCCTTGCCCCCGTTTCAGGTGAACAAATCCTCGACCTCGGCTGCGGCGACGGTGTCCTGACCGAAAAAATTGCCGCTGCCGGCGCCGATGTTACCGGCGTCGACGCCAGCCCGCAGCAGGTG
>JADHTD010000122.1 GCA_016776525.1 Rhodospirillales bacterium | reverse complement strand
GCAACGCGTATCCGGTCTATATATTGGTTCGGAGCCATAAAAGGTAGGGTAAATCGTTCCCAGAGTAACTTCACAATGGCGTGGGGCCGGGAGTTGCGATAATAATGCCCTCCGAACAACCGGTCTGGCCAAATCCACGATGAACCGCCTTCTTTCAGCAATAGGCCTGCCCCTGATAGGGGCCCTGGTTGCCGTTGGTTCCGCCGCCGCCCAATCGAATGGCGCGAAAACCGATGGCACGGAAACCGCGGCCCCGGGCGGTGACCGCATGTCGATTACCTTTCAGCTGGAAAACGACCTGTTTGCCGATACCGACCGGCATTACACCAACGGGGTCCGGGCCTCCTGGATCTCCGAGGACCAGTCGACGGTACCGCACTGGCTGAAAAAGGGCTTGGGCAAGATCTACAAACTTTCCCCGTTGGAAAACGGCGCCATCGACACCCGCTATGGCTTCGCCCTCGGCCAGAGCATGTTCACGCCGGAAGACATAACCCGGTCCGGCCTGATTGCCGATGACCGGCCTTATGCGGGCTGGCTTTACCTCGGCCTGACCCTGCATGCCGCCACCGACACCAAGGTCGGCGGCAGTGATTTCAAGATTCTCGATACCATGGAACTGGACCTCGGCATCGTCGGCCCCCAGGCCTATGGCGAGGATGCCCAGACCTTTGTCCACAAAGTCATTGATTCGCCGCGCCCCCAGGGCTGGGACAACCAATTGAAAAACGAACCCGGCATCGTGCTTCAGTTGGAACGGAAATGGCGGCCCCAGGCGGCAACTTATGGCGGCCTGGAAGTCGATGCCATTCCCCACTGGGGGATCAGCCTCGGCAATGTGCTGACGGCGACCAATACCGGGGCAACGCTTCGTTTCGGCCAGAATCTGAAGCGGGATTTCGGACCGCCGCATATCCGCCCGGCACTGTCCGGCCCGGCCACCTTCGACGTTTCGGACGGTTTCGCCTGGTACTTTTTTGCCGGAGTCGACGGACGCCTTGTCGGCCGCAACATCTTTCTCGACGGCAATACCTTCGCCGACAGCCACAGCGTCGATAAAAAAACAGCGGTCGGAGACCTGCAATTCGGATTGGCCGTGCTGGCCGGGCCTTTCCGGTTTTCCTACAGTCAGGTCCGGCGCACCAAGGAATTCGACGGCCAAAATCAAACCGACCGTTTCGGGGCCGTCAGCGTCACCGTAAAGTTCTAGAATCGAGCCCTTGCCTGCATTGACAGACGGCCTTGTGCACTCTATCTCTTCACCGGCCCCGGGAGGGATTTCCCTCCCTTATTTATTTATCAATTTCGAGGCTCTTTATGATCGGCGCCCTCGCCAAGAAACTGTTCGGCTCTGCCAACGAGCGTTTCCTTAAACCCCTGCACAAGCATGTCGATGCCATCAACGCGCTAGAGCCGGAACTGGAAAAGCTCAGCGACGAGGAACTGGCCGCCCGCACGCCCTGGCTGAAGGGACGCCTGGAAGCCGGAGAAGAGCTTGACGACCTGCTGGTCGAGGCCTTCGCCACCGTCCGCGAGGCTTCAAAACGCACCCTTGGCCAGCGCCATTTCGATGTCCAGTTGCTGGGCGGCATCATCCTGCACCGCGGCATGATCGCCGAGATGAAGACCGGCGAAGGCAAGACCCTGGTGGCGACCCTGCCGGTTTATCTCAATGCCCTGACCGGCAAGGGCGTGCATGTGGTGACCGTCAACGATTACCTGGCCCAGCGCGACGCCGAATGGATGGGGCAGATTTATAATTTTCTGGGCCTCACCGTCGACCGCATCATCCACGGCATGGACGACCAGGACCGCCAACAGGCCTACGCCGCCGACGTCGTCTACGCCACCAACAACGAACTGGGATTCGATTACCTGCGCGACAACATGAAGTTCCAGTTGGAAGAGATGGTGCAGCGGGACTTCTCCTATGCCATCGTCGACGAAGTGGATTCCATCCTCATCGACGAAGCCCGCACGCCGTTGATCATTTCCGGCCCGGTGGAAGACGCCGCCGATCTCTATAAAGCCATCGACAAGCTGATACCGCAGCTTTCGGAAGAGGACTACGAGAAAGACGAAAAGGTCCGCGCCGCCACCTTTACCGATGCCGGTATCGAAAAGATGGAAGAGCTGTTGCGCCAAGCGGGACTGCTGGAAGAAGGCACCCTGTTCGACATCGTCAATGTCTCACTGCTGCACCACGCCAATTCGGCGCTGCGTGCCCACACGCTGTTTTCCCGCGACACCGATTATATCGTCAAGGATAACCAGGTCGTTATCATTGACGAGTTTACCGGCCGCATGATGGAAGGCCGACGCTATTCCGAAGGCCTGCACCAGGCCCTGGAAGCCAAGGAACGCGTTGAAATCCAGAACGAGAACCAGACCCTGGCCTCAATCACCTTCCAGAATTATTTCCGGCTTTATCCGAAGCTGGCCGGCATGACCGGTACGGCGATGACGGAAGCCGGGGAATTCCTGGAAATTTACAATCTGGAAGTGGCCGACCTGCCGACCAATGTGCTCTGTATCCGCAAGGACCATGACGACGAGGTCTACCGCACCGCCGACGAGAAAAACAACGCCATTATCGACCTGATCAAAGAATGCCGGGAACGCCAGCAGCCGGTCCTGGTCGGCACCGTCAGCATCGAAAAATCAGAGCACTTGGCGGCTATCCTGAAGAAGAAGAAAATCCCCCACAATGTGCTGAATGCCCGCTATCACGACCAAGAGGCCCTGATCATCTCCCAAGCCGGGGCCCCGGGGGCCATCACCATCGCCACCAACATGGCGGGCCGCGGTACCGATATCCAGCTTGGCGGCAATATCGAGATGCGCATCAAGCAGGAAATCGACGACAAGCTGGAAGGCGAAGCCCGCGACAAGGCTGTCGCTAAAATCACCGAAGAGGTGGAAGCCGCCCGCAATATCGTCATCGAGGCCGGCGGTCTTTTCATTGTCGCCACCGAACGCCATGAAAGTCGCCGCATCGACAATCAACTGCGGGGCCGGTCCGGGCGTCAGGGTGATCCGGGCGCCTCGCGTTTTTTCCTGGCCCTGGATGACGACCTGATGCGGATTTTCGGGTCCGAACGGATCGACTCCATGTTGCAGAAACTGGGCCTGGAAGACGGGGAAGCGATCATCCATCCCTGGGTCAACAAGGCCCTGGAGAAAGCCCAGCATAAGGTTGAAGCCCGTAACTTCGAAATCCGCAAAAACCTGCTGAAGTTCGACGACGTCATGAATGACCAGCGGAAAGTCGTCTACGAGCAGCGCAAGGAACTGATGGCCGCCGAGGAAGTTGCCGAAGACCTGGCCATGATGCGCCATCAGGTGATCGACGACATCGTTGACCGCTGCATTCCGGAAAAAGCCTATGCCGAACAATGGAACGTCGATTCCCTGCATGAAGAGGCCTTGCGCCTTTTGGGCCAGGATTTGCCGGTTGCCGACTGGGCCAAGGAAGAAGGCATCGCCGATGCGGAAATCCGCGAACGCCTGCTGGCTGCCGCCGAACGCAAGGTTGCCGAGAAATCCGCCAATTACGGCCCCGAAGTCATGCGCTCGGTGGAAAAAAGCCTGCTCCTGCAAATCCTCGACCAGATCTGGAAGGAACACCTGTTGACCCTGGATCATCTGCGTCAGGGTATCGGGCTCAGGGCCTACGGTCAGCGCGACCCGCTCAACGAATACAAACAGGAAGCCTTCGATCTTTTCCAGGAGATGCTAACCAACATGCGCGAGCGGGTGATTTCCATACTGTCTCATATCGAATTGCAGGTTGAGCCTTCGGAAGACTTCTTCCAGAACCGCAGCGACCAGGAAATGATTGAAACCCGTAACGATCCGGCTTTCCAGAATGCCGGGGCCGGCGACGCGGCCGACGGTGATGCTTTTGGCGATACCGCCGTGCTGGCTGCTCCGGTGCGCAGCCGCCAGGCCGCCGCCGACATCAACCCGGAAGATCCCGCCACCTGGGGCCGGGTCAAACGCAATGCCCCGTGCCCCTGTGGGTCCGGCAAGAAATACAAACACTGCCACGGCAAGGTCGCCTAACCCCAACCATTTGATAATTAAGGAAGAATGACTCATTTATCTGAGTGTGATTCGGTTATATACTAATTTAATCAAACGATTGACTTAATCAAACGATTGAATTACAATGGTGCAAGTTCATCCACCTTAATCTGTGAGCACAAAGGCCCCGGTCATGTCTTCTCAACCCGTCACCGTCAATGCTTCCCCCGGCAGCGACACCCGTCACCAGTTGATAAGCGAGAGCTTGAAGCTGTTCGCCCGATACGGTTACGAGGGAACGACTACCCGCCAACTGGCCAAGGCCGCCGGCGCCAACATCGCCGCTATCGCCTATCACTTCGGCGGCAAGGAGGGGCTCTATAAGGCGGTCATCGAACACATCATCGAGGACACCGCCCCCATAGCGGAGCCGCTGCGGGATGCTCTCCGGGACGGTATCGCCGAAGCCCGGGGCGACCGGGCGGCCCTGGCCCGCCTGACGGCGGGGTTTGTTTCCAAGCTCATGCATCAAATGGTCGGCAATGAACGGTTCCGTATTAATTTCCTGCTGGCCCTCAGGGAGTTTTCCAACCCGTCGGAGGCCTTTTCGATCCTCTATGAGAATCGTATCAAACATTTTCACAAAGCCGTCACCCAGTTGGCGGCGGCCGCCACCGGCGGCGACCCGGAGGCCCCGGAAAGCATCATGCGGGCACATGCGGTGATGGGACAGATGCTGATCTTCCTGTTTGCAAAGCCTATCCTCCTGGCCCGCCTTGATTGGGACTCCTACACCCCGGACCGCCTGGACGAGATGACCAAAACGGTGGTGACCTCGGTCCTGCTGTCGCTGGGACTGGAACCGCCGCCCCCGAACACACAGCCATTAACCCCTGAAACCCGGGGGAGGAACCCATGAAAGAGTCGATAAAAGCCAAGTTGAAGGAACACGCCAAGCGTCTGTTGATCATCCCGCCGCTGCTGATCGGCGCCGCCGCCATCGTTATCGCCGTCAAGACCAAGGACAAGCCGGTGCAGGCGCCGCTTATGGAAACGGCGGTCAAGGTCCGCATTATCCCGGCGCCCTCACTGGATGTCGTTCCCCGGGCGCTGGGTTACGGTACCGTCCAGCCCGGCAAGGTCTGGCAAGCGGTGGCCGAGGTCGGCGGCAAGGTGACGGAAATTCATCCGCAGCTGAAAAAAGGCGCCATCATCCCCGCCGGTGAACTTTTGCTGAAGATCGACCCGGCCGCATACCATCTGGCGGCCCGCCAGATCGAAGCCAATATCCGCTCCACCGAAGCCCAGTTGGCCGAATTGGCCGTGAAGGAGGAAAACACCGGCGCCTCCCTGAAAATTGATGAGCGCAGCCTGACCCTCAGCCGCAAGGACCTGGACCGCAAGAAACAGCTGCTGAAACGGAAAACCGTTTCCCAGGCTTCCGTCGACCAGGAAGAACGCAACGTCTTGAGCCGCCAACAGAGCGTCCAATCCCTGCGCAACACGCTCAACCTGATCCCGTCCGAACGACAGGCCCTGCAAGCCCAGCTGGCCCTGAACCGGGCGCAACTGGAACAGGCCAAACTGGACCTTGAACACACCGTCATCAAAGCCCCCTTCGACGGGCGGGTTGCCGAAATCAATGTCGAACTGGCCCAGTATGCTTCGACCGGCAAGGTGCTGGCGGTGATGGACAGCATTGATGTGTCCGAGGTCACCGCCCAGCTCTCCATCGACAAGATGCTCAATGTTGTGGCCCGTTCTGATTCCGGGTTAAACCCAACCTCCGACGTTATGGACCGCCTGCCCGATTTCTTGGGGCTGTCCCCCGTGGTGCGCCTGCATGCCGGTGACTTCACCGTCGAATGGCCTGGACGGTTATCCCGGATCAGCGATACCGTCGATCCACAGACCCGCACCATCGGCGTCATCATCGCCGTCGATAATCCCTATGGGCAGGCCCGTCCAGGCATCCGCCCGCCGCTGGCCAAGAACATGTATGTCGAAGTCGAGTTGCGGGGACGCCCCCGGCCCGCCCAGATCGTCGTTCCCCGCGTTGCCCTGCATGGCCGCCAGGTCTATGTGGTGAACGGCGAAAGCCGCCTGGAAAAACGCCCCGTCGATATAGCCTTCCTGCAAACCAACTTCGCCGTCCTCAGGGGCGGCCTCAAGGCCGGAGAGCGCATCGTCATTTCCGACCTGATCCCCGCCGTCGGCGGCATGCTGGTCAAGCCGGTCGAAGACGCCGAAGCGGCCCGGGCCCTGGCCCGTGAGGCCACCGGCGATAGCCCGGTGCGTTAGGGGTATACCGATATGATCCGCTATTTCGCCGCCCACCCCACCGCCGGCAACCTTTTGATGGTTGCCCTGATGGCTCTTGGCCTGATCGCCACCGGCAATGTCAAACGGGAAACCTTTCCGGACCTGCCGGCCACCGATGTGCAAATTTCCGTCCCCTACCCCGGGGCCACCGCCGAAGAAGTCGAAGAAGCCATCTGCCAGCGCATCGAAGACGTCGTCGACAGCATTGACGACCTGGAGGAAAAACGCTGTGAGGCCCGCGAAGGCAGCGCCATTGCCACCCTGGAAATGGTGGAAAGCGGTGACATGAAACGCTTTCTCGATGACATCAAGACCGAAGTGGAAGCCATCGATTCCTTCCCCGACGAGGCGGAAACACCGGTCATCAAACAACTGGGGCGCACCGATTTCCTGGCCACCGTCGCTATTTCCGGCGATACCCAGCCGACCGACCTGAAGGCTTATGCCGAAGATGTTAAGGACCGCGTGCTCCTTATTCCCGGCGTTTCCCAGGTCCGCATCAAGGGTTTTTCCGAACACCAGATCCGCATCGAAATCGCCGCCGATACGTTGCGTCAGTTCGGTCTCAGCGTCGATCAACTGGCCGCCGTCATCGGCCGCCAGAACGTCAAGCTGCCGTCGGGCACCATCGAAACTTCACAGAACACGGTATTGATCCGTTTCGATGACGAGCGCCGCCGCCCCCTGGATTTCGAGAACCTCGTCGTCGTCGGCGCCGACAGCGGCGCTGAAATCCGCCTCGGCGATATCGCCACCATTACCGACCGTTTTGAACTGGATGAGGAAAAGATCAGCTTCAATGGCCAAAGGGCGGCTTTCCTATCTGTTGACAAGGGCAAGGAAGATGACACCCTGTCGGTGATCGAAGACCTTAAATCCTTCGTCGAGCGGGAACGGCAAATCGCCCCCAAGGGATTAACACTGACCGTCACCCATGATATTTCGTCGATCGTCCGTGACCGCCTCAACATGCTGCTCCGCAACGGCAGTCAGGGCCTGGGTCTGGTTTTCCTGACCATGTGGCTGTTCTTTTCCCTGCGTTTTTCCTTCTGGGTGGCGATGGGCCTGCCGGTGTCCTTCCTGGGCACCATCGCGGCGATGGCCGTCTTCGGCTATTCCTTCGACATGATCACCCTGGTCGGCCTGTTGATTGCCGTCGGCCTGCTGATGGACGACGCTATCGTCATTTCCGAGAACATTGTCAGCCACCGAAAGAGG
>JADHTD010000121.1 GCA_016776525.1 Rhodospirillales bacterium | reverse complement strand
CCGGTTGAACCCGAACGGGGGTTCATCCTGCATACGGACGATTTTAAGGATCCGACGACAGTGGATATCGACGGTGGCTATTCCCTGACCGTCAAACTGGATGTGCTGCGCGCCATTGCCAAGGGGGGAGGCCCCCGGCGGAGTTTCTTCGCCTTTGGTTATGCCGGTTGGGCTCCCGGCCAGCTGGAAGCGGAACTGGCCCGCCAGGACTGGACGACGGCGCCGGCCTCGGAAAACCTGGTCTTCTCGGATCAACTGGAAGCCATCTGGCAGAAGGCCCGCGATGCGGGGGGAATAAGCCTTTAAATAAATACCGGGACTCGACCCATATTAATTTCCCTCAAGCGCCGGGCGGGCTGCGCCCTTGGCTCGCGAAACGATTCGCGGCCCGCAGTCGCGGGCTTCTCGGGCTATACCAGCCCTCGTTATTCCAGGTGATGACGGGCGGGGGTCAAGCTCCAGCAAATAACTGGGGTCGAGTCCGGAAAAGAATTTAATTCTTTTCCTCAGGAGGCGCCGGGGCGTCGTCCTGCTTGGCGTCGATAACGCCACGGCGGATTTCCTGGGTGCGGGTGAAGGCCTCGTAGAGATGATCGCCGTTATTCCGGCGGATGGCCCGTTGCAGGGCCGTCAGGTCTTCCGTAAAGCGGCCGAGGATGTCGAGCACGGCCTCTTTATTGGACAGGAAGACATCCCGCCACATGACCGGATCGGAGGCGGCGATGCGGGTAAAATCGCGGAAACCGCCCGCTGAGAACTTGACGACTTCTTTCTTCAGGTGGTCTTCCAGGTCGGAGGCCGTATCGACGATGGTGTAGGCGATCAGGTGCGGCAGGTGCGAGGTGACGGCCAGCACCTGGTCGTGGTGGTCGGCATCCATCATTTCGATCATCATGCCGGCCCGCCGCCACAAGTCGGCGACCGTTTCGACGGCGGCCCCGTCGGTGCCTTCAGCCGGGGTCAGGATGCACCAGCGGCCGTCGAACAATTCCGGGAAACCGGCTTCCGGACCGGAATGCTCGGTGCCGGCGACCGGATGCCCGGGCACTAGGTGGACGCCGTCGGCCAAGTGGGGGGCGACATCCCGAATGATGGATTTCTTGACCGAACCGACGTCGCTGACGATGGCTCCCGGTTTGAGGCTTGGACCGATGGCTCTAGCGATGGCGGCGTTGGCGCCCAGCGGCGCGCACAACATGACCAGGTCGGCGTCCCGCACGGCTTCGGCGGCATCCAGGCTGACGCTGTCGGCGATGCCGAGCTTAAGCGCCGTATCCAATGTTTTCTGGGTGCGGGCCGAAACGGCGATGTGGCCGGCCAGTTTGTCCCGCCGCATGACATGGGCCAGCGACGAGCCGATGAGGCCGATTCCGATGAAGGCAACGCGTTCGAAAAGCATATCTGGTCCTTACCCCAAGAAGTCCCGGAGGGCGTCGACGACAGCCTGCATTTCATCATCCAGCCCGATGGAAATCCGCAGGCTGTCGGGCAGGCCGTAACCGGCCATACGGCGCACGATGATGCCGCGGGCCTTCAGGAAGGCGTCGGTGTCGGCGGCTGTTTTACCGTCGGCTTCCGGGAAACGGACCAAGATGAAGTTGCCGATGCTGTCGGGAACCTCCAGGCCCAGTTGGCGGATATTGCCGGTGGTGAGTTTCAGGCAGGCATCGTTGTGGCGCCGGGCCTTGTCGGTAAAGGCGCTGTCGGCCAGTGCCGCGATGCCCGCTTCCTGGGCCGGTGACGACACGTTGAAGGGGTTGCGCACCCGGTTCAGCACATCGGTGACGACGGCCGATGAGTAAGCCCAGCCGAGGCGCACGCCACCGAGGGCGTGAATCTTCGAAAAGGTCCGGGTCATCACCACATTTTCCGAATTTTCCACCAGTTCGACTCCCGGTGAATAATCCTCGCGGGTTACGAATTCGGCATAGGCGGCGTCGATCACCAGCAACACGTTCTCCGGCAGCCCGGCACGCAGGCGGGTCATCTCCGAGGCAGTCATATAGGTGCCGGTCGGGTTATTGGGATTGGCGATAAAGCAAATCTTGGTGTTCCCGGTAACCGCCGCCAGCAGGTTGTCCACATCCGCTGTCAGGTCCGTTTCCGGGGCCGAAACCGGGGTGGCGCCCGCCGTTTTGGCGGCAATCGGATACATCAGGAAGCCGTGCTGGCTGTACAGCACTTCGTCGCCGGGACCGGCATAGGCCCGGCACAACAGGCCGATCAGTTCATCGGAACCGGCGCCGCAGACGATGCGGTCCACATCGAGGCCATAGGCATCGGCCAAATCACGGCGCAACGCCCAGCAGCCGCCGTCCGGATACCGGTGCAGTTCCTGGGAGGCTTTTTCATAGGCTTCGGCGGCCAGGGGGCTGGGCCCGAAGGCGCCTTCGTTGGAAGCCAGTTTGATAACCCGGTCGACGCCGGGGATTTCAGATTCGCCGCCGACATAAGGCGTAATGTCCATAACGCCGGGGCGGGGTATGAGGGCGCTCATTGTCGGACGCTCCAGATTGATTGCGGTTGCAGTTTGAAAGGTTGAGGAGGTTTTAGGCTTTTTTAGCCGCTTTTGCCAGTTCTTCAGGGGCAATCGGTACGGCGTAACCGCCCAGCGTCATAACTCGTTTGACCGCCTGGTCGAGGGCGCCGGTAAACCGTTCCAGCCGGGCATCGCCGTTGCCGACGTAATCATCCACTTCGACAAGATAGAACCAGACTTCGGGACGTTGGGCGTCATAGGACTGGGCCGTGAAGACGGTCTTTAGGCCGTTGCCGTCCAGCGCCTTTTCCAGGGTTTTGATGCCGATGTCCTGGTCGGCTTCGATGGCCAGGAAGGTTCTGTCTTTGCCAGTCTTTTCCTGGGCCAGCTGGCAAATGGCCAGGGCCTGCCGGTCAAGGTCGGCGGCGTCTTTGGTGATGGCGAAGGGCAGGCGGGCGATGATCTTCGGGGCATCCTTGCCGCTCAGAAGGTTCAGCCACCAGGACGACTGATCGTCCCACCGGGGCAGGGGCAGCACACCGACGGAGGCCTCACCCTTGCTGACGGCGTCGATTACGCGCCTGGCCGAAGACAGTTCCTTGAGCGGCGTCATGATTCCGAATTGGTCCCGCGCCAGGGCGGCATTGCCGCGTTCCTCGCCGTCGGCGACGACAGCCACGGTCATCGGTCCCTGCAACAAGGTGAGGGCGGAGATTATCTCCCGCCAAACCTGGATCAGGGCGGTCTTCGGAAAGGCTCCTTTATGGCGGTCTATCAGGCGGCGCAGGATTTCGGCTTCCCGGTCCGGCCTGAGATAGGTGTCGGAACCCTTTTTCTGGACGCGGACATCTTCGACGATGTCCGTGCGCTGCATCAGCAGATCGTGAATCCGGTCATCGATCTCGTCGATCTGACGGCGTAAGGCATCCAGTGATTTCTTGGCGCTCATTGGCGGGTTCCTGCCGGTCTTTGACCGGAAAACAATGCGATAAAGAAGTTTTACCCTCTTTTAAGGAGCGATAGTGATAATCGCATGTCGGCACAAAATCAAAGAAAACATTGACTGTAATGGCCCGGATTCCTAGCTATGATGCCACTCGAAGGCCACCGGACCATCTAAACAGCATTTTTTAGGGCGCGACCGTGGAAAAACGAACGGTACAATCGGTAACGAACCCGGGTCTTCCGGGACACCAGGTGCAGCTTGGCGCCGACCAACCGTTGCGCCTGGACTGCGGCGTCGAACTTTCCGATTTCACCGTCGCCTACCAGACCTACGGCACCCTCAATGCGGATAAATCCAACGCCATTATGATCTGCCACGCCCTCACCGGCGACCAGTTCGTTGCCGAGCCGCATCCATTAACCGGCAAGGACGGCTGGTGGGATTTGATGGTCGGCCCCGGCAAGACCCTGGATACCAACCGTTATTTCATCATCTGCTCGAACATCCTTGGCGGTTGTATGGGAACGATCGGGCCGAAGGAGATTAATCCGGCAACGGGCAAACCCTGGAACCTGGATTTCCCGGTTATCACCATGGCCGATATCGTGCGCGCCCAGGCCATGCTGCTCGATCATCTGGGTATCGATAAACTGTTTGCCGTCATCGGCGGGTCTATCGGCGGCATGCAGGTCCTCGAATGGGCCTCCATGTATCCCGAACGGCTGTTCGCCGCCGTGCCGATTGCCACGGCCGCCCATCATTCGGCCCAGAACATCGCCTTTCACGAAGTCGGTCGCCAGGCCATCATTGCCGATCCCGACTGGCAGGGCGGCGATTACCTGAGCCAGGGCGTGCGGCCCCACCGGGGATTGGCGGTGGCCCGTATGACGGCGCACATCACCTATCTTTCGGAACAGGCCCTGGCCGAGAAATTCGGACGCCAGTTGCAGGACCGGGACGCAATTACTTATGGCTTCGACGCCGACTTCCAGGTGGAAAGTTACCTGCGCCACCAGGGCAGCACCTTCGTCGACCGCTTCGATGCCAATTCGTATCTTTATATTACCCGCGCCACCGATTACTTCGACTTGGCCGGCAAGCATGGCGGCGTGCTGGCCAATGCCTTCAAAGACACGCCGGTGCGGTTCTGCGTCATTTCGTTTACCAGCGACTGGCTCTACCCGACCCAGGAAAGCCGGGAAATCGTGCATGCCCTGAACGCCGTTGCCGCCAATGTCAGTTTTGCCGAGATCGTTTCCGACAAAGGCCATGACTCCTTCCTGCTGGACGAGCCGGAATTCAACCGGGTGCTGGGCGGCTTCCTCAAGGGGGCTGCCGAACACGGCGGCCTGTCCTGGTGACCGTCCGATGATGAACGAAAGCCAGCGCAAAGCAATCCGCGTCGACCTGCAACTGATCGCCGATATGATCGATCCCGGAACCCGGGTACTCGATATCGGTTGCGGTGACGGCTCGCTACTCGACTACCTGAGTAATTTCAAACAGGTCGACGGGCGCGGCATCGAACTCAGTTCAGAAGGGGTGAACGCCTGCGTGGCAGCGGGCCTGTCGGTGATCCAGGGCGACGCCGATACCGACCTCAAGGATTACCCCGACAACGCCTTTGATTTTGTCATTCTCAGCCAGACCCTGCAGGCCATGTACGCACCAAAGGTGGTTCTCGAACAGCTTCTGCGCATCGGGCGGCGGGCCATTATTTCGTTTCCCAATTTCGCCCATTGGCGCTATCGGCTGTATCTGCTGCTGAATGGCCGTATGCCGGTAAACGAACACCTGCCTTTTGAATGGTACGACACGCCGAATATCCATTTCTGCACGATTAAGGATTTCGTCATCCTCTGCCGGGAGATGGACATCCACATCGAACGCAGCCGCTCGCTGAATCACGACGGTACATCCAGGCGTATCAGTGCCTCTTTATTCGCCGCTAACCTGTTCGGCGAACAGGCGGTGTTTCTGTTGAAGAAATAGGGCTTTGCCCTATTTTAGTTCCCTCAAGCGCCGGGCGCACTGCGTGCCCATGCATTGATTGCATAAATGCAATGAGGCTCGCTCGTATTAACTCGCGGGGCCGCCATGCGTTGATCGCATAAATACGATAGGCGCGGCCCGGTTTGGGCGGCACCCGGCCCAAACTATTGCGGACTATCCCGGAGCGAAGCGACTAGCGAACAAGTGTGAGCGCAGCCAGCGCGGCGCTTGAGCGCAATCCAAATAATAAAGCGCTCCACTTCACGAGCGCGTCGGCGTGCCCGGTGTTTTGCGGCCGATCGGCAGGTAAGAGCCGCGTTTTTTCTCGGCGCTGGTTTGCAGGTGTCCGGCGTAAATCTGTTTGGTGGCCTCGGCCATCACC
Organism: Rhodospirillales bacterium; assembly: GCA_016776525.1. Classification (GTDB taxonomy): domain Bacteria; phylum Pseudomonadota; class Alphaproteobacteria; order Rhodospirillales; family JADHTD01; genus JADHTD01. The sequence goes on along the minus strand of JADHTD010000121.1, from coordinate 1,794 downwards.
ACCCCGGCAAAGGTCGAAAATAATTTCTGTCCGACTTTCTCCAGGGCCGGGGCCGACGACAGCACCATGCGCGACCGGGTCGGCGGCACGAACAGGGCGACATGGGACTGTACCGGCGTGAACATGTTGTCGCGCAGCAGCCGGGAAATCTGGCCCGGCGAATAGGGTCGTCCATGGCCGAACGGGGTGCGTTCGAAGCGCGCCCAGAGGCCGCGCCGGTTGGGGACGACGATCATCAGGCGGCCGCTGCCGGACAACACCCGCCAGGCTTCCCGCAACAGGGGGCGGAGTTGTTCCGTGTATTCAAGCCCGTGCATCAGCAACACCCGGTCCATGGAAAGATCGGGAAACGGCAATTCGCCTTCATCGGAAAGAACGGTCAGGCCCTTGCCGTCGGTGGGCCAATGCAAAACCCCCTGCGGGGCCTGCATGGCCGACAGCACGCGGCCCGCTTCCGAGCGGAAGGAATTGAGATAGGGCGCCGCATAGCCGATGCCGAGCACGTTGAGACCGGTGACGTCCGGCCACACTTCGCGGATTTTACGCCGGATCATGCGCCGGGCGACGGAGCCCAGGCTACTGGCGTAGAAATCCCTGATATCAACGGCATCTGTCCACATACTAATATGATTCTAGCATATAAATCCTGTTGGCGCGGTATGGCGCGGGCCGTCGCCGGGTGCTAACCTGAAAGCAGCCATTGATACGGACTAAACTTACTTTATGGAGCAAAGGGCGCAAGAGGTCATGCCGGCATTGGAAATCGTTCAAATTCCCGTTCTCAACGACAATTACGTCTATCTGGCCCACTGTGCCGAGACCGGCGAGACGGCGGTCGTCGATCCGGCGGTGGCCGGACCGGTATTGGATGAGGTCTCCAAGCGCGGCTGGACGCTCACCCATATCCTCAACACCCACCATCACGGCGACCATGTCGGCGGCAACGAAGAGATTATCGCCGCCACCGGCTGTACGGTGACCGGTTCCGCCGACGATGCGCCGCGCATTCCGGGTATCCAGGTGCAGGTCCGCGAAGGCGATACGGTGACGCTGGGCAATCACACGGCCCGGGTTTTCGATGTGCCGGGGCATACCCGCGCCCATATCGCCTATTGGTTCGAAGATTCGGACGCGCTGTTCTGCGGTGATACCCTGTTTTCACTAGGCTGTGGACGCTTGTTCGAGGGGACGCCGCAACAGATGTGGACCTCATTGGGAAAACTGCGGGCGCTACCCGACAGCACCCGCATCTATTGCGCCCACGAATACACCCAGGCCAATGCGGATTTCGCCATCACCGTGGAACCGGACAACCCGGCGCTGAATGCCCGCTATGACCAGATCATCGCGCTGCGCGAAGCCGGCAAACCGACCGTGCCGTCGACCATGGGCGAGGAGAAACAGGCCAACCCGTTCCTCCGGGCCGACCAGACGGTGCTGCTGGAAGCGGCGGGCTTGAGCGGCGCCGACCCGGTGGCGGCCTTTGCCGATATCCGCCAACGCAAAGACAACTTCTGACGATTTTCGGGGGGACTATGAAACTTCTTTACTCACCAACCTCGCCCTTTGTGCGCAAGGCTATGGTTGCGGCCATCGAAGCCGGGGTGCGGGAAAGCATCGAACTGGTGCCGACCAACGTGTGGGCGCCGGATACGGACATCGGCATCCATAACCCCTTGGGCAAGGTTCCGGCCCTGGTCACCCGGGACGGCGATGTGTTGTTCGATTCGCCGGTAATCTGCGAATACCTGGACAGCCTACATGACGGTTCCAAGCTGTTTCCCGCCGAGGGAC
>JADHTD010000120.1 GCA_016776525.1 Rhodospirillales bacterium | reverse complement strand
TCTGCTGGTGCCCCGTCGCTGGGCACCGGAACGCCGCCGGGACCGGTAATCGCGGCCTGGGCCTGTTCGGCAAGGAGCGCCTCAGGCATGGCGGCAACGGCGGCCGGCATGGCTTCCAAGGCTCGGGTAACCAGCGGCCGGACGACCAACAAGATGACCAGAATGGCGACAATGCTCAACACAAGGATTTCAGCCATCCGCAACAGGTCTTTTTTGTTGAGCCCGAAGAACAGTTCGAAGGCCTCTTCCTTTTCGGTCTCAATCTCGGCAAATTGCATGTTGATCACTTCAACGGTATCGCCCCGGTCGGCGTTAAAGCCGATGGCGCCGCGGACCAGGGTGGCAAGAAGCTCCATTTCCGCTTCGGCGCGCGGCTGGTAGGTTCTTTCTCCGCCTTCATTCGTCGTGTAATTGCCGTCGATAAGGACGGCGACGGAAAGCCGTTTGACGACGCCGGCTTCGCGGACGTGGTTGGTCTCTTTCTTGGTGATTTCGAAATTGACCGTTTCCTCTGTGCGGCTTTCGGCGGCGGTGCTGCCGGCGTTTTCGCCGCCTGCGGACTGGGCGTCCGGCAGGTTGGTGGCCACTGAAACCGGCGGCGTGCCTTCGGCTTCGCGCGACGAGGCGGTCTCTTCAATGGATTGAGTGGAACGAACGACCTGGCCGTCCGGGTCAAAGGAGACTTCGTTGGTAACGATGCGGTCGAAATCCATCTCGGCGGTGACTTCGGCGCGGACCCTGCCGAAACCGACGGTCTTTTCAAGCAGTTCCTCGATGGTCTTAACCGTCCGGAGCTCAAAGGCCCGGCGCTTTTCTTCGATTTTAGTTGAAGCGCTGCCGGCGGCGCCTTCTTCTTCAAAACCCCGGGCTAACAGGGTGCCGCGGTCGTCGACCACGGAAATATGGTTGGGGGATAGTCCCGGTACCGCCGTAGCAATCAATTGCTGGACGGCGGCTATTTGGTTTTTATCGAGGCGGTTGGCGCCCTTCATTTTCAGGATTACGGAGGCAGTGGGTTGCTGTTTCTCGCGGCTGAACAGTTCCCGCTTGGGCATGACGAGGTGGACACGGGCTGATTTGACGCTTTCGATGGACCGGATGGTGCGGGCCAATTCGCCTTCCAAGGCGCGAACCAGATTGACGTTCTGAATAAAATTAGTCGATCCCAGGGCATCCGCATCGTCGAAGATTTCATAACCCGGCAGGGCGCCGCCGGTCAGGCCCTGTTCGGCCGTGGTCAGGCGCAGCGTTTCAACCCGGTCGGCGGGAACGTAAACCTGAGTGCCGTTGACCCGGATTTCATAGGGTGTGTTGGACGCATCCAGTTGTTGCGCGATGCGAGTCGTATCGGACGGTTCCATGTTTGAATAAAGCAAGGCCATCTGCGGCGTCGACAGCCGTGTGACCAGATAGATAAAGAAGCCGATCAGGCCGATGATGACAACGCCGATCACGGAAAGCCGGAGCGGCCCCAAGCTGCGCAGGGCTTGCAGAAATGTGTCCACTTTTTAATCCCTCGTCCTGGGTTTTTTCAGCCGGCATTGGTTATGTCGGTTCAAAACCCTTATTAACCCACCCCTAGGCTAGTGAGGGGGTGATGAAAAAGTAGTTAACACCCCGGCAAAAATTGCCTAGTTCCGGTTTGTTTGTGAGGGGAGGAGGGGTTGCCTGCCCGGAAAAGGCCCTGGACGAGGCTTTTATTCGGCTTCACAGGACGGAGAATGTGGTCAGAATTTTCTGGAATTCGGCGGTTTTCCGCCAAATCGTCCCATATCAGGTGCCGCGGCGGTATTCTTTTATGCGGGTTGAGCGGAGTCCGGCCATGCCGTGCTCGTCGAGACGCTTTTGCCAGGATCTGAATTCATCGACCGATAAATGATACCGCCGGCAGGCTTCTTCGAGGCTGATCAGTCCGGCGCGGACGCCGGCGACCACTTCCGCCTTGCGGCGCGTAACCCAGCGTTTGGTATTGGCCGGGGGCAGGTCTTCGCGCGTCATCGGACGTCCGGTCGGACCGACGACGGGGGTCGGCGGACGGTTGCCGCCGGTGGATCGGGTGATATGGTAAGTGTTCTGTCTTGTGTTTTTCTTCATTGAATTTTACCCCGGATCAGACTCTATCGGGGGCTTGTTAAAGAAACCCTAAGGAATAAGGTTAATAAGGTTTAATCCTGACCCGTTTGGCGGAGCCGGCACCTTGAACGACACTGTGATCACCGAAGAAAGCGTCCCCGGGATCGATGCCGAAAAGCTGGCAGAGGTTTCCGCCAATCCTGATGAAGCCCTGGAGTTAGCCATTCAATACCATTCCGGCGGCAACGTGGATGGGGCCAAGGCAATCTACGACGAAGCCCTGGTCCTGCATCCGGATAACCTTCACCTGTTGAATTTGCGGGCCATGATCGCCTTCCAGCAGGGCAACCAGGCGGAAGCCGTGGCCCGTTTCCGCTATCTTGCGGAACAGTCGCCGGAAACCCCGGCTTATAAGGTCAACCTCGGCGGCGTCCTGTTGGGGGCGGAACGTTATGAAGAAGCCATCGATGCCTATCGGGAGCTTCTTGCACTGCAACCGGACTCGCCGCAGTTGATTAATAATCTGGCGGTGGCCCTGAAGGGCAACGGCGAACTTGAACAAGCCATCCGCCATCATCGGCAGGCCATCGAACAGGCCCCCGGTTATGCCGAGGCCCACAACAGCCTTGGGGCGGCGCTGAAGGACAAGGGTGATTTGCAGGGTGCCGAGGAAAGCCTGCGGAAGTCTCTGGAAATCAATCCCAACAATGCCGAGGCCTATTTCAATCTGGGCCGCGTGCTGCGGGCCCAGGGAAATTTCGAAGAAGCCCTGGTCAGCGCCCGGCGGGCCCTGCGTTTCAAACCGGATTACGCCGATGCCCATGAAATCTGTTCCGGTGCCCTGTTGGCGACCGGGAATTTAACCGATGGCTGGAAAGAATATGAATTCCGGGGCTCGGCAAAGAATTTCGGGTTGTATGTGGATCAAGCCTGGATGGGCGAAGACCCGGCCGGTAAGACCTTCCTGGTCTGGGCGGAACAGGGGATCGGCGACCAGATCCTGTTTTCCGAATGTCTGCCGGATCTGATCGAGCAGGCCGGCCATGTCATTATCGAGACGGATATTCGTCTGACGCCGTTGTTGGCCCGTTCCTTTCCCAAGGCGACGGTTCATGGTTCCGTTAAATATTTTGCGACAAGCAACATTCGCTCAACGGATTTAAGCTGGTTGGAGGATTGCCCGCCGGTTGATAACTTCTGTTTTTTCGGCAGCCTGCCGTGCTACCTGCGTCCGACTCTCGACAGTTTCTCAAAACGGCAAGCCGTCCTCAAGGCTGATCCGGACCGGGTGGAATTCTGGGGCCGCCGGCTGGAGGCCCTCGGTCCCGGTAAAAAAGTGGGGATTTCCTGGCGCAGCCTCGTCATGCATAAGGATAAAGACCGCTTTTTTGCATCCCTGGACTGCTGGGAGCCTATTTTCTCCCTGCCGGATACACAGCTGATCTGTATGCAGGCCGGTGTGACGGATGAGGAACTCGCCGATATCCGCGATCGCTTCGGTGTCGACCTGCATATATGGGAAGACCTCGACCTGGTCGATGATCTGGATGACACGGCGGCCCTGGTGACGGCCTTGGACGCGGTGGTTTCCTGCGATACCTACCTGCCGATGATGGCCGGAGCCCTGGGCACGCGGTCCTGGCGCTATACGCGCAGCATGAAATATGAGGACTGGAGCAACCTGGGCGAGGATGAGTATCTCTGGTTCCCCAGTCTGACGGTTAAATATGCCATGAGTGACGAGGGTCTGGAGACCCTCTTCCGGCAAATAGCCGACGAGCTCATGGTTTACTTTGAAAATGAGGAGGCTTCTCCGCTTAAAACCAAGGCCCGCTCAAAGAAGAAGAAATCACTACCGAAAAAGAAAAAGGCCAAACCCGGCACGCAGCAAGCCAAGAAACTGACGGAATTGATGCACCAAGCCCTGGCCCTGCACCAACAGGAACACTATGAGGACGCGGAGGCGATCTACCGGCAGGTGCTCAAGTCCGACCCAGGACATGCCGATACCCTGCACTACCTGGGCATTCTCAAATACCAGACCGGCAATTTCAGGTCGGCAGCCGAACTGATCGAACGCGCCGCGCAGATTGTACCGGATAATTTCATCTACCAGGTCAACCTGGGCAATGCGCTGAAGGACTGCGGGCATCTCAAACTGGCGGAGGAAGCCTTCCGCCGGGGTCTCGGGCTGGCGCCGACATCGGCTGAGGCCAACAACAACGTGGCGGCCGTCCTGATCGACCGAGGCAAAACTGAAGAAGCAGAAGTGCTTTGTCGGCGGGCTGTAGAGTTGACGCCGGGATATGCGGTGGCCCACGACAACCTGGGCCGGTCCCTGGTCAAGCTCGGACGCGTTGAGGAGGGTATAAAATCCCTGGAAAAAGCCTTGTCCCTGGAACCGGAGTCACCGGAAATCCTCAATGATTTCGGGCAAACGCTGATGGAATTGGGTCGTTATGAAGATGCCGTGCCTTTTGTCGAGAAAGCCTTGCAGATCAAGCCGGATTTTTTTGCCGCTCTGATTAATTTAGGCAATACGTTTTCCCATATTGGCGACATGTTGGCGGCGCAGAAAGTCTATAAAACAGCCCTCTCCATCCGGCCCGAAGATTCCAATGCCCTTGCTAATCTGGCTTTTGTCTTTGAGCGTCGCGGCATACTGCGGGAAGCCCGGGTGGCGGCTGCCGAAGCCCTGGCGCGTCAACATGTTAGCGTGATCGCCAACCTGATTCTGGCCAAGTGCGACCGCCGCGAGGAAAAATTGAATGAAGCCCTGGAACGATTGCAGACTCTGACCCTCGACGAACTCATTCCGGAACACCAGCAGTCCTATCATTTTGAATACGGCCAGTTGTATGACCGGTTGAAGGATTTCAGCCGCGCTTATATGCATTTTGAAGAAGCCAACCGGATTTCCGCCTCCCGACCGCATGCGAAACAGATTGACCGCAATGGCTATGTGCAGGAAATATCCGCTCTTGCAGACCGGTTCACGCCAGCCTGGGTCAGCAGTTGGACGCCGCCGCTGCCACCCGATGAGAGGCCAAAACAACAACCGGTGTTCCTGGTCGGCTTTCCGCGTTCCGGTACCACCCTGCTGGGGCGCGTGCTGGACGCCCATCCGGACATCACCGTGCTGGATGAGCGCCCGCTGCTGTCATCGGTACACCGGGCGCTGAACGAATCCGACGTTCCTTTTCCGGATGCCCTGGCCGGTCTGGGAGAATCCGATGTCACGGCTTTCCGGGAGGCATTTTTTACCCAGGCCGCTTCTTTTGAATACGATCCGCAGTCAGGCGCTATGCTGATCGACAAGATGCCGTTTAACTTGAATGAAGCCGGCTTGATCCACCGGCTCTGGCCGCAGGCAAAGTTCATTTTCATGCTGCGCCATCCGGCCGATAGCTGCCTCAGCTGTTTTATGCAGGATTTCCAGCCCAATCGCGGCCTGATCAACTTTGATACCCTGGAACGAACGGCCAATCTTTATGCCCATACCCTGACCCTTTGGGATCAGTATCGGTCTCTTTTTGGATTGAATGTGGTTACCGTCCGTTACGAGGATGTGGTGGGTGGCCTTGAACATGAAGCCCGGCGCCTCATCGGTTTCCTCGACCTGCCGTGGAATGAGGAAGTGCTCAATTATGCCCGGAAGACCGACACGACGATCATCCGCACCCCCAGCTATAACCAGGTGACGGAACCCATCTATGATCGGGCCCTGGAACGCTGGCGCAATTACCGGGCTTATCTGGAACCGCATCTGCCGGCCCTTCGGCCCTTCTGCGATAGATACGGGTACGACCTGGATAAAGAGTAAAACCACCTGCAAATAGAAGACACCAACCCCCCAAAAGGGTGCCCCGGCAAGCTTGGGAGGCCTGCCGGGGCGTGGGTTGGGACGGTGGGATCGCGGTGAAACTTTAACGCTTGGTTCTCATCAGCTCTTCAAGCATTTCATCCGCGGTGCTGATGATCTTTGCGGCCGCCGAGTAAGCGCGCTGGACGACGATCATGTTGGTGAATTCTTCACCGATGTCGACCGTTGACGCCTCGAGGGCGGCCTGGATCACTTGACCGGAAGGCCCGTTGTCGGCGACGCGAAGCGTGTAGTCGCCGGAGGCCTCGGTGGAATTCCAGACGTTACCGGTCCGGCCTTCCAGGGAGTTGGGATTAACAAAAGTAGCAATCGGCACTTGGAAAATCGGTCTGGTTTCGCCGTTATCGAACAAGGCGGTGACCAGTCCTGAGGTGTTAAACGTTACGCCGGCGAAGGTGCCGAAGCGCGAACCGTTCTGCTGGATAAAGGTCGGCGTGAATTCGGCGCCGAACTGGGTCATGCCATTGGCTTCGGCGAGGGTTCCGAAGTCGATTTCCAGATAGGGGCTGTTGGCGGTGGCATTGTCCATATCGGCAGCGCCGTTGGAGAAGCCGAGGATTTCGATGTTACCGACGTTGAAGGATTGCGGCAGGCCGTCGCTGTCGAATTCGATGGCTCGGTCGGCAGCCGCCGTATCCAGGTTTTGTACGGTGATCGCCGTTTTCTGGTTGGTGACGATGGTGCTCGCAGCGCTCAGCAGGGCCGAGACGTCGATTGCGATGTCGTCGGCGGCGTTGGTGCTGCGGTTGGTAAAGAGGATGGTCGTCGTGCTGCCGGCGCTGAGGGCCACGTCACTGGTGGTGGTTGCCGTGCTGAAGGAAGCGTCGGTTAGGATGCTTGTCACCAGGTTGGAAACGGTAGCCGCCAAGGTAGTGCCGACGGCGACTGTATTGGTTGCCGTACCGGCCCCGAAGTCATAACTGATACCGTTGACGACGATCTCGGCGGTAGTTGCCGGCTGCGTCTCGAACTGCAACTGGCCGATACTCTGGTAGACGGAACCGCCGCTGGTATAGATGGTCAGCACTTCCGTTTCGGAGGGCGGTTCGACCTTCAGGTCCCATTCGTTGGCGGTGGCGGACTTGGTGTAGACGAAGCTGATGGTGTTGGCGTTGCCCAGGGTGTCGAAGAACTGCACGTCGGTCTTGTGGGTGGTGCCGGAGGCGTCGTTCGACGGCAGGTTGGCGCCGATGGAAATCTTGGTGGTCGCCGTTGCCGTGCCGCCGACGCGGGACAGGTTGATGGTTTCCACATAGTCGGTGGAAATGATGTTCTGGTTGGCGATGGTCAGCGAAGACGCCGCCGGGATCACCGTACCGGAAGCATTGGTCGGCCAGCCTTGCAGGTAAAAACCGGCGGTGTTCTTCAGGTAGCCCAGGTTATCCTGGGTGAAGGAGCCGGCCCGGGTGAACAGGTACTGGTTCGAAACGCCCGGCTGGGCGACTTCGTTGACCACAAAATAGCCTTGGCCGGAAATCGAGATGTCGGTTTGCGAGGTCGAGGCCTGCAACAGGCCCTGCACGTCGTTCTGGCCCAGCGGTCTCGACTGCACGCCACCGGCGGAATAGAAGGTGGACGAGGTCTGCTTAGTGACCAGGGTCTGGAACGAAACCGACGTGTTCTTAAACCCGACGGTGCTGACA
>JADHTD010000119.1 GCA_016776525.1 Rhodospirillales bacterium | reverse complement strand
ATTCGCAACTGGCCCGCGAACTGCTGCTCAGTTACGCCCAGCTGATGACCTTCGATACGGCCGATTACGCCTGGAGGATCGGTTACCTGTTCCGGGAAAACAAGGTGGTCGGCCGCGGCCGGACGACGGAAAAATCCGCCCTGAAAGTGGCCGGGGGCACCCCCTGGCAGGAAGCTGGCACGCCGGCCCCCAATGCCGGTAACGGCAGCGCCATGCGGGCCGGGCCGATCGGCCTGTTGTTCGCCGACGACCCGCAGGCCCTGATCGCCGCCGCCCATGATCAAGGCCGCATCACCCATACCGACCCGCGCTGTTCCGGCGGCGCCATCGCTGTTGCCGGGGCCGTCGCCCTGGCCTTCAACAATCGAACCATCGAACCGGGTGAATTTTTGCAAACCCTGTCGCAGTGGACGGCACCCCACAGCCCGGTGATGGCCGATGCGCTTTTGCGCCTTCAGGACTGGCTGGTTCTGCCGCCGGAAAAGGCGGTGGTTTTCATCGCCCGGGCCGGTCGGCCCTACAAGATGCAGGACCCGTGGCCGGGCATATCACCCTACGTTGTGGGCAGCGTCTTGTGGAGCCTTTACGCCTTTCTGCGGACGCCGGAAGATTATTTCGAAACCATCTGTGAAGCCATCGCGGTCGGCGGCGACGTCGACACCACGGCGGCCATGGCCGGGGCCATCAGCGGCGCCCATAACGGTTTGAGCGCCCTGCCGCTAGACCTGGCCCGGCGGCTCACAGACCGCGGCGATTGGGAATTAGATGACTTGTGCAATCTGGCCAAGGCCGTATACCAAACCCTGAAAGGGGCCCCCACGCCATGACCAGCTTTCGCCAATTCGGTCTCTTGCTCGTCCTGTCGTTGCTGGCGGCCTGCGCGGCTGCCGGCACCTGGAAAAATGCCGACCTGCCGAAGAGCCAATGGCCCCGCGACGAAGCCGCCTGCCGCCGGTTTGCCGGCAAGGAAGCGGATAAACGCTATGCCAATGATCAGAGTTTTTCGCAACAGGGGGGCGTCGGTCAAAGCCGGACGCATACAGCGAATATGGCCCGTTATGAGGCCGTAAAGTACCGCCGGTCGGTGTTCAGCCACTGCATGAAAGGGCGGGGCTATTCCCTGGTCAAATCCGGCGGTTAAGGAAGTCCCCGACCCGTCGGAGAGTATGCAAGGGAGGGGCTCCTCACAGGTCTCCGACCAGGTGGGGGTTTTTAAGCGGCGATGGCCTGATCGCTGTCGTTGGCCGGCGTTTTGATCGGAGCCGCGGCCAGGGACTGGTAAACGCTGGCGGGGGCCGGTTCGCTGGCATCCAGTTTATGGCCTTCAAAAGCGTTCATCACGACGTAGGGGATTTCGTTGCGGGTAATACCCAAATCGGCCAGCGTGCGATCGTCCAGGTCGTCCAGTTCATGATAGAGAGCGTTTTTCTTCCGAGCCTTGGCAAACGGCTCGACAACCCAGTCGTTGAACAGGGCGAACGCCTTCTTGACGGCGGCAGCCACTTTGCCGAATTCCTCGGCAATGGCCTGAGCCCGCAGCACTTCGGCCTGATGGATCAGCTGTTCGATTTCAGCAAAGCTCATTTCCAGGGTTTGCTCTTGGTTTTTGAGGCTACTCATTGTTTTGTCCTTTCAAAATTCTGTTCAGCCCGGTCCTTTCGACCGGGGGATGCCGTCTCTTCCATCTTTTTAGATAGGTCAGCATCGCTGTCTGATGTGACGTATATATAAGGCATAATCCGGCCCGGCGTTAGCGGTATTGTTGCAACGCAGCAATGCATTTAACGCATATCAATTGGGTTTTTGTGGGATTAATATCGCTGTATTATTACATATACGCATGACGTTAAGAATTCCCCCGCTGCCGTTTTTTCTTTCTCCCCTTGCCACAACCCCTTGATGCACTTAGCTTCTGAGGACGTAAGCGGCTGCCAAGCAGAGGATGAACGCCCGTGGCCACCACCTACCAGGGAGACGAAGCCCTCAACCGGCTTCTTGAAGAGGATAAATCGGCCTTTGATGCGGCCGCCGTGCGCGACTTGATCGCCGGCGTCTTGGCGGCGCCGGCCGCCGATCCGGGGGACTCCTGGATCGTGCTCGCCGCCCCCCGGGCCGGGAATGAGCTGACCGGCCAGTTAGCGGCGCTGAAAGAGGAGATAGCCTCTGCCTTGGGCGATCCGGCCCCCTGGTCGCCCGACCGGCTGGCTGACCTGCGGGCGTTTCTCAAAGATACCGGCCTCAATGGCATAGTCGTGCCGCGCAGCGACGAGCACCTGGGCGAATATGTCGCCAAGCGATCCGAACGCCTGGCCTGGGCCACGGGCTTTACCGGTTCAGCCGGGCTCGCCGTCATCCTGGCCGAGCGGGCCGCCCTTTTCGTCGATGGGCGCTATACCCTGCAAGCCGCCCAGGAAGTGGATGCGGCGCTGTTTGAAATTCTGCCCCTGGCCGCCGACAACGGCGACTGGCCGCCGGGCCTGTGGATCAGCGAACAGCTGTCGGAAGGGGCCAAACTGGGCTATGACCCGTGGCTGCACACCAGCCGCCAAGTCAGTCAACTCGGCAGGGCCGCTGAAAAAGCCGGAGCCGAATTGACGGCCTGTCCAAAGAATCCCATCGATGCGGTCTGGAAAGACCAGCCACCGCCCCCCCTGGCCCCGGTATTTCCCCTGGCCGATGACTTTACCGGCAGCCCGTCCGCCGAGAAGCGGGCCGGACTGGCGGCAACCCTGAAACAGGACGGAGAAGAGGCCGCCGTGCTCAGCGCCCCGGATTCCATCGCCTGGCTGCTGAATATCCGCGGCGGCGACGTCCCCTTTTCGCCGCTGCCCCTGTCGTTCGCCATTCTAAACGGTGACGCCACCGTGGATCTGTTCATCGACGGCCGCAAGTTAACGCCGGAGGCTGCCGCAAGCCTGGGCGACGGCGTCCGCATCGCCACCCCCGACGCCTTCGGCGCCGCCCTCGACCGGCTGGGCAAGGACGCCAAGACGGTGCGCGTCGACAGCGGCCTGTCGCCGGCCTGGATATCGGACCGTCTGAAGGAGGCCGAAGCCCGGTTGAAAACGGGAGACGATCCTTGCCAACGGCCGAAGGCCTGTAAAAACGAAACCGAACTGGACGGTATGCGGGCCGCCCACCGGCGCGACGGCGCGGCGCTGACCCGTTTCCTGGCCTGGCTCGAACGGGCAGTAGCCGACGGCGGCATCAGCGAAATTGACGCCGCCGACCAACTGGAGGCCCTGCGCCGGCAAGGCGATCATTTCCGGGGACTGAGTTTTCCGACCATTTCCGGCTTTGGGCCCAACGGCGCCATCGTCCATTACCGGGTGACGAGCGCCAGCAACCGGATACTGGAACCCGCGTCTTTGTATCTGGTCGATTCCGGGGCCCAGTACCTGGACGGCACCACCGATGTAACCCGCACGGTTGCTATTGGCGATCCTAACCTGGAAATGCGCGACCGCTTCACCCGGGTTCTCAAAGGCCATATCGCCCTGGCCAGCGCCATCTTCCCGAAAGGCACCAGCGGCTCGCAGCTGGATGTCCTGGCCCGCCGGGCATTGTGGGAAGCCGGACTGGATTACGCCCACGGCACCGGCCACGGGGTCGGCAGTTTCTTAGGGGTTCACGAAGGACCGCAACGCATTTCCAAACTGCCCAACCGGGTGGCGTTGGAACAGGGCATGGTCGTCTCCGTCGAACCCGGCTACTACAAGGAAGGGGCTTACGGCATCCGTATCGAAAATCTGGTCGCCGTCATCCCGGCCTCGGTTGCCGGTGAGGCCGAAACCGAAATGCTGGCCTTCGAACCCCTGACCCTGGCCCCCATCGACCTTGCCCTGGTCGAACCCGGCCTGCTGGACGCCGCCGAACGGGACTGGCTCAACGACTACCATGCCCGGGTCGCCGATGAGATTACACCGCTGGTCGATGACGAGACCGCCACGTGGCTAAAACTGGCGACCCGGCCGCTTGAGGATCCCTTCAAAGATTAAGGTTTGCGGTAGAGGTAGACCTTGCTGGCGTAGAGGTCCGATGTTTCGCTCGTTCGCAACGGCTGCCAACCGGACAGGGCAAAGGTGTTGGACAAAACATAAGCACCGGGCCTCAGTTCCGCCGCCAGCTTTGCCGCCAGCTTTTCCATTCCACCCGGATTGAGATAACAGACGACCAGCCCGGCCCCGGATAGATTGGTCTTCATGGCATCGGTCCAGTGCAGTTCCAGGTTCGCATGCGGATGCAAGCGGAGCCACAGCCGGGAGACCAGCCAGGGCACCGGCGATACTTCCAGACCGGCCACCCGGTTGTCCGGATAGCGCCTGGCCAAGGAGAAGGCCAAGGTCCCCCAACCGGAACCAATCTCGAAAACCGTTCCCGCCACATCCTCGGGGGTCATCGACAGCAGCACGGCTTTGACCTTCGGCGCTGTCGGCATCGGCGGCGTACCGGTTTTCAGGGTATAGAACAGGATCGAGGCGGCAATCAGCAGTCCCGCCGCCAACACCGCCATTTCCAGAGCCATCGATTAATCCCTTATATCCAGAGTCTTTCAGGTTTACAGGCGTTCACCCTAATTGCTCTAGCTTATAAATTTAAACGCAAATGCGTCGTCGCAAACGATACTGTTTGCCCGGGATTTGCTATAGCAAAACTGGACTTGTTCGCCCTACCAACATAATCTACGCCGAACGCGAACGGTTCCATAAGCCCAAAATCATAAAGGGGTGCCGGAACGCATCAACAGGGGGTCACTGAACAGACATGCAGCCCGCAGACACCCAAAAGACGTCCCGCACCGCCGAGCCGGAAGAGGATAGCATCGATTACGATGTGCTGCCGGATTTGGTCGGCTATCACCTGCGCCGGGCCCAGATTGCCGTCTTTTCCAATTTCAGCCGCACCATCGCCGATCATCAGATCACGCCCGGCCAGTTTGGCGTTCTCACCCTGATCGCCGCCAATCCGGGACTCACCCAGTCGGCCCTGGCCAAAGCGGTCGGCATCGAACGCTCTACCATGGTCGCCACCATCGATGCCCTGGAAGGCCGCAAACTTGTTGAACGGCGGCCCTCGCCGGTCGACCGCCGGTCTTATGCCCTGATGCTCAGCAACGAAGGCCGAGGCTTGGTCGCCAAGCTGAAGGAAAAGGTGGTTAACCACGAGAATGACATGATGGCGGCGGTTTCCGATGAAGACCGGGCAACCCTGATCCGCTTGTTGGGGATCATCTCGAACAGCCGTTAAGACCCTTATCTTCCAATCCTTTACTCACCTTTTGCCGGTTCCGGCCTGAACCCTTTCAGCGGAAAAGAAACAGAGACTTGATTTTTTCCGCCGTTTGTTATTCTTATCTCTTATAGGATTGTCCTGAAGGAAAACGACGATGGCTTTATTTGGACGTGGCAACGACGCGCCGCCGGTATATGCCGAACCGCAGGATCCAAAATGGGTCCGGGCGTCCAGCGGGCATTTCCACCGGCTCGTCCACATCGATCCGGAGGAAGAAGGCCTGTCGCGGGCCAGCGGCGTCTATGTCATCTGGCATTCCGGCGTCAAACCGGGCTGGGTCTATGCCGGGCGCAGCAACGACCTGGCCACCGCCCTGCACGAAGCCGGCAACAGTGACGACATCATGTCATATGAGGTGCACGGCGGCCTGTTTGTGACCTGGGCCCTGGTCAAAGAGGAATTCCAGAACGGCGTTCTCAAATACCTGACCGATACCATGCGGCCCCATATCGCCAATCCGGCGGCGGCTAAAATTGACGATTATCCGGTGCCGGTGTTGCCGCCGGGATCTACGGGCTGATTAAGCTGGAAAAAGCGCGGCATCCGTTCAGGCTGCCGCCTCTTCAACCAAACCGACGATATCGGACATGATCGCCGACAGGTCATAATCCTTCGGCGTATAGACGCGGGCGACACCGGCCTCAATCAGGGTCTTTTCGTCTTGCGGCGGAATGATGCCACCGACCACCACCGGCACATCATCCAATCCGGCTTCCGCCATCATCCGCAAGCCTTCTCGCACCAGCGGCACGTGCGAGCCGGACAGGATCGACAGTCCAACCACATGCACACTTTCCTCCAGCGCCGTTTTGACGATCTGTTCCGGGGTCAGGCGGATGCCTTCGTAGACCACTTCGATACCGACATCGCGGGCCCGTACCGCCACCTGTTCGGCGCCGTTGGAATGGCCGTCCAGCCCCGGCTTGCCGACCAGCAGCTTCAGCCGCCTGCCCAGCTTCTCGGAAACCGCTTCGACCCGGGAGCGGACTTCCTCCACCTGTTGCGAGCCGCCCGCCGCGGCGGCGGCGGAAATGCCGGTCGGCGCCCGGTATTCACCGAACACCTGGCGCAGGGCATCCCCCCATTCACCGGTGGTCACCCCGGCATGGGCACAGGCGATGGACGGCTCCATGACATTGCGGCCTTCCGAGGCGGCGGCCTTGAGAGCCTCCAGGGCGGCCCCGGCGGCACCGTCGTCGCGGCTTTCCCGCCAGGCCGTAAGGCTGGCAACCTGTTTTTCCTCGGCCGCTTCATCGACACTGAGGAAACTGCCGTCACCGGTGGTCAGTGGGCTTTGTTCGGCCTCACGATAGGCATTGACGCCGACCACGGTCTGTTCGCCGGACTCGATGGCGGCAAGGCGGCGGGCATTGGATTCGACGAGGGCGCGCTTCATATAGCTGGATTCGACGGCGGCGACGGCGCCGCCCAAGTCGTCGATGCGTCCCAATTCTTCGCGGGCCTGGAATTTCAGCTTTTCGACCTGTTCCGAAATAATCCGGGAACCGTCGAAAATATCGTCGAACTGCAAGAGATCGGTTTCATAGGCGACGATCTGCTGCAGGCGCAGCGACCATTGCTGGTCCCAGGGCCTTGGGAGCCCTAAGGCCTCGTTCCAGGCAGGCAACTGCACGGCCCGCGCCCGGGCGTCCTTGCTCAGCACGACGGCCAGCATTTCCAGCAAAATCCGGTAGACGTTGTTTTCCGGCTGCTGTTCGGTGAGGCCCAGAGAATTGACCTGAACGCCATATCTGAACCTTCGGTATTTTTCCTCTTCGACGCCATAGCGGTCGCGCGTAATCTCCTCCCACAGTTCCGAAAAGGCCCGCACCTTGGCGATTTCCGTGACCAGCTTGATGCCGGCGTTGAGGAAAAAACTGATGCGCCCGACGACCCGCGGGAAATCAGCGTCCGAGACCTGGCCCCCATCCTTGACGGCGTCCAGCACGGCAATCGCCGTCGCCATGGCAAAAGCCAGTTCCTGCACCGGTTCCGCCCCGGCTTCCTGCAAGTGGTAGGAGCAGACATTGACCGGGTTCCATTTCGGCACTTCGCTGACCGTGAAGGCGACCATGTCGGCGGTCAGTTTGAGGCTCGGACCCGGCGGGAAGATATGGGTGCCGCGGGACAGGTATTCCTTGATGATATCGTTCTGGGTGGTGCCGCTGAGAGCGCTCCGCGCCACCCCGGATTTTTCAGCCGCCGCGATATAAAGCGCCAGCAACCAGGCTGCCGGGGCATTGATGGTCATCGAGGTATTCATCTGGTCCAGGGGAATATCCCGAAACAGGGTCTGCATGTCACCCAGATGGCCGATTGGCACGCCGACCTTGCCGACTTCGCCCAGGGCCAGGGGATGGTCCGAATCGTAGCCGGTCTGGGTCGGCAGGTCGAAAGCCACCGAAAGGCCGGTTTGTCCGCGCCCCAGATTGGTGCGGAAGAG
>JADHTD010000118.1 GCA_016776525.1 Rhodospirillales bacterium | reverse complement strand
GGGCTTTCGGGGGGTATTTCCGCTGCGGCTGTGGCTTTCTGATAGGGAATGCCGAACTCTTTGGAGGCTTCTTCAACCAACCGGTCGGTGGCTTCTTCAACGCGGCTTTCGAGAAGGGCCATGAAGGTTCTGCGGTCCAGCCCCGGCTCGATCGGATCGAGGAACTCGATGGTGATCACTCCCGGTTCTTTGCGGAAGCTGCGGCGGCCCCAAAAAAGGCCTGAATTGACCGCCACCGGCACCACCGTTGCGCCGGTCTGCCTATAAAGGGCGGCGACGCCCGGATGATAGGGGGTGCGCTGTCCGGGGGCCGTGCGGGTGCCTTCCGGGAAAATAGCCAGATGCCGCCCCAGTCCGAGCAGCCTTTTGCTGTCCCGCACCATTTTCTTCAGGGCGGCGGCGCCGCCGCTGCGGTCGACAGCGATGGCCTGGCACTTGCGGGCGTACCAGCCCCACAGGGGAATCTTCAGTAGTTCGATTTTCAGGACATACATCAGATTCTTGAACAGCACGTGATAGATCAGGGTATCCCAGGCCGACTGATGCTTGGCGGAAAAAATCACCGCCCCGGCGGGAATTTTCTCCAGGCCCTTGACCCGGTAGGAAATGCCGGCGATCCATTTCATTCCCCACATGGCCGAAATCGACCACCAGCGCACCGCCGTATGCATGGCGATGCGGGGCAGGGGCAGCATAAAGAACATGAACAGCAGGCAAATGCCCAGCCAGCCGAAAAAGAAAGCGTTGAAAAGAATCGACCGGACAACCGTCAGCATGCGAATTACCGGACCCCCGTTTTGGCGAACAGTTGCTTGCCGAAATGCCGGAGCCAGGCCAGCAGGAACTTGTTGTATTCACCGGTGATCAGGCTGGCCGTTCCCGGCCAGGCCCACCAACGGTCCTGTTTGACCCGCTCGGCGAAAACCGGGTGCGGCACCAGTTTTACGCCGGGCATGACATTGCGGAATTCCAACAAGCTGCGCGGCATGTGATAGGCCGACGTCACCAGCCTCAGCGAGGTAAAGCCCTCTTTGACGATCCAGTCCGCCGTCTCCAGGGCGTTGCCGATGGTGCTGGTGGCGGTGCCGATGCCGATGCGCCGTTCCAGGTCGGCCGGATTATGGCGGAACATCTGCAAGAGAGTATTCACATCGACCCCCTGATAGACGCCGGAGACAAACAACTTCCCGGCCCAGTTATCCTTTAACAAATCGAGCCCAGTATTCAACCGTTCGCTGCCGCCGGTGAGCACGATGATGGCGTCCGTGCGGGTGGTTTGATCGTCAATTTCAGTCGGCAGCAAGGCGGCGAAGCGAAAGAGGCCGGCGCCCCAGGCGGCCACAACTAAAACCCCAACGATTAAAAGGCGCACAACCCAGCTTTTCTGGTGCCATCGGGCATTTTTCCGGGGATAGACCATGGCTCGTGAAAAGACCCCCCTAAATCATCCCGGCCAAGGAACGGACCACCGTGATTCGCGCCGTCAGCATGGCGATCAAGGCGGCGGCGGCGGGCACGACGGCCAGCATCAGCCACTGCATCGGTTGCAGGCTGACATCCGGCAGCAGGCTGGAATCCAGGCTTTGCACCAGGAAACCGATTCCCCACAGCGTCGGCAAGGCCAGGAAAAGGCCGATTAAGCCGCCGCGCAGGCCTAAGAACAGCGCCCGGGTGGCGAATTGCCGGGCAACATAGGAATCGCGGGCCCCGATCAGGTGCAGGACCTCGATGACGTCCTGGTGGATGGCCAGCCCGGTGCGGGTGGTAAAGATGACCGTACCGACCGTGGCCAGGGCGATCAGCGCGAGAACGGCTATCGACAGAATTTCCACCGTGCGGATCAGACGCACCATGCGTTCCAGCCACAAACCATGGCTGTCGACGGTGACGCCCGGGACAATGGACGACAGTTTTCGGTGGACCGCCTCTTCATCCAGGGTTGCCCCTTCCTTCAATTCGATGTCGATCAGTTGCGGCAAAGGCAGGTCGCCACTGCCGCCGATGGCGCCGAGCCAGGGTTCCAGCAGGGTGGCGATCTGGCTTTCGGGAATAGCCTCGGCAAACAGAACCTGCGGTATATCCTTCAAGACCTTGAGCGCTGCCTGCATGTGCCGGGCGTCTTGTTGTTTGTCAGCGGCGGCTGGTATCTGCACGGTCACGGTAGAGCCGATTCCCTGATCCCAGCGTCCCGCCAATTGATTGAGCAGCAACATCCCGGCCAACGCCATGACCGCCAAGTAGACCATGAAAGCGATCAACCAGGGCAGGAAGCGGCCCAGGGCATCCCGGTTCAGTGGCAAATCCGTACGGCGAACGATCATCGGCGGTTCATCTTCCTCAGGCTGTCGGACCGGCGGGTTGTTTTCCGCCCCCTTTAGCGGCCGCATCCAGGGCATTCTTTAATTGCCGGGCCGGGCCGGTGGCGGCGACTGATTCCCTGATTAGCAAGCGGCCCTGGTCCAATTGCAGGCACGGGTGGCCGAGGCGGCTGACCAGCGCTTCATTATGGGTGGCGATGACGACGGTGGTGCCCAACCGGTTGAGTTCCTCGAACAGGTGCACCAGGCGCATGGCCATACGATCATCGACATTACCGGTTGGTTCATCGGCCAACAGCAGCTTCGGCTGGGCGATGACGGCGCGGGCGATGGCGACCCGCTGCTGCTGGCCGCCGGAAAGGGTCGGCGGACGGGCATGCAGATGGTCCTTGAGGCCGACCCAACTCAGCAATTCGACCACATGTTTGTCGATTTCATCCCGGCGGGCTCCGGCAACCCTGAGCGGCAGGGCAACATTGTCGAAGGCCGACAGATGCTTCAGCAGCCGGAATTCCTGAAAAACGACGCCGACCTGGCGGCGCAATGCCGGCAAATCCCGGCGCGGTGTCGTAGCAATATCACGGTCAAACAGGTTGATCAGGCCGCGTGACGGTTTATGGGCCAGGTACATGAGTTTGAGCAGAGACGACTTGCCGGCGCCGCTGGGTCCGACCAAAAAATGAAAGGATCCCGGTGTCAGGCTGAAGGAAACGTCCTGTAGAACCTCCGGCCCCAGGCCATAGCGGAGGCCGACGTTTTCGAATCGGACCACAGGGGCCTTGCTGTCTTTTTTCACCCGTATGAGCTCCTGTCGCATGACCGGCAATCGCTTCCGCCCGGCCTGAAATGATCCCGGTTTGGGCGGCTCAGCGCACAATGGCATGGGCGGTGCCGCCCCGTCCAGCGTTCAAGATGCCACCACTTCTTGCGTTGCATTTCTCAAAAGCCTATAAACGACAGGTGTTTAACGGGTTCTGTCGCCAATGATTATCACCTGTCCAAATTGTTCAACGAATTATTCTCTCGATCCGGGAGCCATCAGTGCCAACGGACAGTCGGTTCGTTGTCATAACTGCAATTACAAATGGAAGCAGATGCCGGTTGCCACACAGCCGCCGCAGCCTGCCGTCATGCCGCCGCCGCCGCAGCAGCCGATGGCCTATCCAAACGTGCCGCCACAACCGATGGCCTACCCAAACATGCCGCCCCAGCCGATGGCTTATCCGGGCATGCCGCCGCAGCAGGCCGCCCCCTATCCCGGTATGGCGCCCCAAGTCGATGCCTATGGACAGCCGATCCCGCCGGGCGCCGCGCCGATGCCGGAAGCCTACCAGCAGCCGCAGCCCGTTCCCGAAGCGGAACCGGAACCCGTTGCCGAGCCTGAGCCCGAACCGGAACCCGAACCGGAAGAGGAGGTTTTCGTCGCCGACGATGAAGACTTCGGGGATGACGATTTCGGCGAAGACGAAGGCCTCGAAGGCGAAGAAGACGATATTTTCACCGCCGATGTGGATGAGGACGGCGAAGAAGGCGACGGCGAAGACCCCGCCGAAGCCCTCTCCCAGGAAGAACTGGACGACATGTTCGGCGAGGACGGCGAGCCCGAACCCTTTGAATCCCTGGTCGAAAGTGATGTCGGCAGCGATGAGGAATTCGACAACCTCGACGATATTCCCGACCCGGAACCAATTCCGGAAGTCTTTACCTCACGGGACCGCGGGTCCGAAGAGGACGAAGGCAGCTCCAGGCGCCGCACGTTAGGCCTGATTATTGCCCTTGTCGCCGTTGTGGTCATTTTCGGTTCCATCTTCGGCGGCCTGTTCTTCATGAAGGACAAGGTCATTTCCATGTGGCCGCAGGCCGAGAAACTCTACAGCATGGTTTCCTTCGGCGGCGCGGCGCTGGGTGAAGGCCTGGACATCCGAAGCGTCAAGCCGGACCGGCGCACGGAAAACAACATCGATGTTCTGGTGGTCAGCGGTCTGGTGGCCAATGTGTCCGACCAAACCAAGCCGGTGCCGATGATCCGGGTTTCGCTGATATCCGCCGACGACGAGGAAGTGCAGTTCGTCGTCGTCTCGCCGCCGAAACCGGAAGTCAATGCGGGCGAGGCCCTCAGGTTCCGGGCCCGCCTGGAAGACCCGGCGCCGACCGGACGGCGGCTCGAAGTGACCTTCACCGAGAAGACGGAATAACGCCCGCTTCCTTCTTCTGATGAGGGGAAAAGGTGTTTTTTACCCGCCGCTCCCGGCAGTGTTTGCCCGGCAGCGGCGATTTTTCCCGGTTCAGGCACTCTCTGACCGTTAAAGTTTCCTTTAAAATCAATACAGTGACCCTGGCGTGGGGATTGCATGGTTAATGTCGGTTAACCATAAGCCCGGTCTTTGAAAACCGCGCTCAATCCAGGAGAGAAAGCCATGCAGCCCCGGCCACCAGAGGTTCGGCAAGCGGACCCCCCACCCCAATCGCATGACAGCCCCGCCATAGAAGAGTATAATTCCTGGGTCGGCGCCAAGCTGACGGTACAGGCCCTGCGCCTACAACTATCAGCGGCTCTTTTACGTCTGGCCCTGAAACACAGCAGGCCTGACAGCCATCGAACGCCCTGAAGACTAATTAAAATTATTTGCATTTACGCAGGGTTTAATTTATAGAATATTTAAAATGGGCTTATAATTTCGAAAATAATTTTACGCGGGGGCCATATCTTTTGATCCAGATAGCGGTCCGTGCGGGACGGGGCTGTCCCGGCGCGGTTCTCACTCTATACCAGCAGGCAACCGAGGCATCGGGCGTATGAGTGACGCCGAACCCCAGGCCCTGCCCGGCACCGAAGACACCGAAAATGAGGCCTTGCCGATGATGGCGCCCGGCGTCCGCCGCACCGTTTGGCTGCTGGCCGGACTGATGCCCTTTCTGTCGATCCTGTGGGGGTTGCAGGTCGCCCCGGAAATGGGGATCGCCCTGTTCAAGGAACAATACCTGGCCATTATCCTGGGCCTCTCCCTGGGCGCTATCTTTCTGACCAAGCCCTTTGCCCGCGGCAAACGGGGCCCCTTGCCCTGGTATGACGGTGCCCTGGCTTTGCTCAGCATCGGCACGCTTTTCTTCATCGCTTATGACTACCAGCGTTTCCAGCTCGATTTTCCCTATCAAACGGTGGAGATGCTGGTCATCGGCGGACTGGTTTTCGCCCTCGTCATGGAAGCCCTGCGGCGGGCCACCGGCTGGGTCTTGTTCACCATTGTCTTGTTATTCATGGGCTATGCCCTGGTCGGCCATCTGGTGCCGGCGCCGCTGACCGGCCGCTCCAACACGCTGGCTGAACTGATGCCGTATCTGGCCTTCGACACCAACGCCGCGCTCGGCACGCCGATGAGCGTCGCCGCCGTCATCGTCATCTTGTTTATCTTTTTCGGGCGCTTGCTGGTCAATTCCGGCTGCGGCGAGTTCTTCATCGACCTGGCGACGGCGGGTATGGGCCGGCGGCGCGGCGGTTCGGCCAAGGTTTCGGTGATGGCCTCGGCCCTGTTCGGCTCCATTTCCGGCAGCGCCATCTCCAACGTGGCGACCACCGGCGTCATCACCATCCCGCTGATGCGGCGGTCGGGTTATACCAACACCCAGGCCGGAGCCATCGAGACCATCGCCTCGACCGGCGGCCAGCTGATGCCGCCGATCATGGGGGCGGCGGCCTTCCTGATGGCCGAATTCCTGGAAATTCCCTATGCCGAGGTTGTGCTGGCGGCCCTCATTCCGGCGGTCTTTTATTACTTCGCCGTTTTCGTGCAGGTCGACCTGATCGCGGCACGCGGCAACATCAAAGTCATCGAGAAAGACCTGCCGAAGGTAAGTGCCGTGCTCAAGGCCGGCTGGCATTTCCTGATCCCCTTTGCCGTGCTGCTGTTTGCCTTATTCTATTTGAATGCGGAGGCCGAGATCGCCGCCCTCTACGCCGCCATCGCCATTATCGGCGGCGGCCTGCTGAAATCCTATAACGGCCGCAAGCTCAGGCCCGGACAGGTCGTGTCCGCTTTTTCCGAAGCCGGACTGGCCATGCTGGAACTGATCATCATCGTCGCCGCTGCCGGCATCGTCATCGGCATCCTCAACATCACCAGCGGCGGCTTCGCCCTGACCCTGTTCCTGGTGCAGATGGGCGGCAGTAACCTGGCCCTTCTTTTAGCCATCTCGGCCGGGGTCTGCATCTTGCTCGGCATGGGCATGCCGACGTCGGGTGTTTATGTGCTGTTGGCCGCCCTCGTTGCCCCGGCGCTGATCGAGACTGGCATCGACCGGTTGGCCGCCCACATGTTCATTCTATATTTCGGCATGATGTCGATGATCACGCCGCCGATTGCGCTGGCCGCTTTCGCCGCCGCCACCATCAGCGGCGCCAAACCGATGCAGACCGGCTTTGAATCCATGAAACTGGGCTGGGTCGCCTATATCGTGCCGATTCTTTTCGTGCTGTCGCCAAGCCTGATCATGAACGGCGAAACCGGCGATATTGTTTTCAACACGGCCACCGCCGTGGCCGGTGTTTATGTCGTCTCGGTCGCCGTCGTCGGTTATTTCGCGCGGCCATTGCCGGCGGCACTGCGCACCGTCCTGGTGGTGGCCGGTCTGGCCGCCATGATGCCGCAATCGGTACACGCCCTGGGCACGGTGATCAGCCTCGCCGGCATCGGTGTGGCGCTCCTGATCCTCGGCCGGGAGCGTCTGATCGGCCGCTCGGCGGCAACGCCGGCGGCGGAGAACGGCCTATGAAGATTTTCGACAGTAGCAATTTTTGAAAGGGGGCCGGGCAAGCTGTTTTGTCCGGCAATTAACCAAAGGGAGAAGACAATGAAGTTCTTAAAATTGATCGCCGCGCTTGGCGTTTCGGCAATGGTTGCCGGTACCGCCTCGGCACAAACCTACTCCATCGGCACCAACCAGCAGGGGTCGCTGTTCTTTTCGATCGGCACGGCGCTTTCCAAGGTGATGGTTGAGAAAACCGGCAAACAGTACCGAGTGGCGCCCTATGCCGGGTCGTCCACCTATATTCCGCTGATCAACCAGGGCCGTCTGGCTTTCGGCCTGGCCAACGGCGGCGAAGCCACTTTCGCCCACACCGGCACGGAAATCTTCGCCGGCAAGGCCAACCCGAATATCCGCCTGGTCGGCGTCACCATCAGCACGGCCTCGGGCTTTGCGGTGCCGACCGGCTCCAAGGCGAAAACCGTGGCCGACCTCAAGGGCATGACCATATCGTCCGAATACACCTCCGGGCGCACCTTCCACTATTATTCGAAGGCGTTGCTGTTTACGGCAGGCCTCACTCACAAAGACTTCAAGGCCGTGCCGACGCCGAATTTCGTCAAGGCCATCAACAACTTCGCCCAGGGCCGCGTCGATGCCGCCATCGTCCCCTTTAACGCCGGTGTCGGCAAAAAGGCGATGGCCACCATGAAAGGCGGCTGGCGTTATGTG
>JADHTD010000117.1 GCA_016776525.1 Rhodospirillales bacterium | reverse complement strand
CCGCCGCCGCCGCCGATGACAAGAACATCCGTCTCAATCGTTCGGTCGATCATGGTGCTTGTCCAAAATATATACAGCCGCCTCCGAATATAATTTGAGCACCGAAACCCATAAGTGTCCAATACCAAAAAATCGGGATCATATTACATTTGGTTATGGTCTTTATTGGTGATTCAGGCTTATCCTTAGGGTCTGCTTCGATACAGGAGGTGGCGATGAATCTACGTCAATTGGAAGCCTTCCGGGCCGTTATGATCGTTGGCAGCGTCACCGGCGCGGCCAAGATGTTGAACGTGTCGCAGCCCGGTGTCAGCCGTCTCATTGCCGACCTTGAACGGTCCATCGGCTTTAAACTGTTTATCCGCCGCAAAGGGCGGCTCCACCCTTCCGAGGACGGCGTCAATTTCTATGAAGACCTGGAACGCAGTTTCGTCGGCATTGAAAGCCTCAAGGAGACCGCCCGGGAAATTAAGGAATTTAAACGCGGGCATTTGAGGATTGCCGCCATGCCGGCGCTTTGTCTCGACCTTTTGCCGCGAACCATCAAGCAGTTCAGCAAGAAACATCCGGGCCTTAAGATCACCTTGGAGGTGCATAGCTCGCCCCGCATCGTCGAATGGGTCGCGGCACGGCATTTTGATATCGGCATCGGCTTGCTGACCTTGGACCAGCCCGGCGTCGAGATCGCCCATTCCTTCCGAACCCGTTGCGTTTTCGTGGCTCCCGCCGGCCACCCCTTGGAAAAAAAGAAAAGTATCCGCCCCAAGGACCTGGAAGGGGAACCCTTTGTCGCCCTCGCCCAGCATACCTTGGCGGCATTGCAGATTGACCAGACATTCAACAAAGCCAATGTCCGGCGTGATATCCGGATCGAAACACAGCCGTCGTTTTCGGCCTGCTCCCTGGTTGCCCAGGGCATCGGGGTTGGCCTTGTCGATAACCTGACGGCAGATTTTTTCAGCCATAAGAATATCATCAGCCGCCCGTTTAATCCGCTGGTCCCGTTCGATTTCCGGATCATCCGTCCAACCAAACCGATCCAATCGCGGGTCGCCAGCATGTTCAGCGAAGAAGCCTGCAATTTCTTTTTGTCTGAGGACAATATAACTGCCCTATAGAGACCTGCCCAATCACCATCACCGTTGATCCGACAGGGCCCATAATCCGCAACCCCATGATTAGGGGGACCGGAAATTCCATACTAATTTGTAATAACATCCATATCTATTGGTATTGGACAGTTATAACCTCAGGTGTTGAAATTATAGTCTATAAGAGGTTCACATTGGACCTGTGGTACTATTCGATCACTGCGGCCAAAATGTTTGCCCCCCCCTGCGTTGGCCGTGACGGAATTTAATAAGCATAAGCAAGGAGGATTGCATGAAAAACGTTGCTAAATTTACGGCTGCTGTTGTCCTGGTGGGAATGGCATCTGCGACCGCCTCGGCGGCCGATTTTAAGATGCGGATGCACACCTTGGTCAAAGCGCCGCACCCTTATCTCGACATCGCGGCCTATTTCAAAAAAGAAGTTGAGGCGCAGAGCAAGGGTCGTATTTCCATCAAGATTTTCTCAGGCGGTTCTTTGGGTAAAGACCCGGCGGTTATCGGCGAATTGGGTCTTGGCACCGTCGACCTCATGGTCAGTGGCACCAACAATGCCATTAAGCAGGTCCCGGAATATGGTGTTTTCAGCCTGCCCTATCTGTTCAAAAGTTTCGATGGCCTGATGAATGCAGTCGGCCCCGGTTCTGACGTGGTCAAGTATTACGAAGGCGTCTATGCCAAACGTAAACTGGGCTTGAAACTACTGGCCCTGGGCGGTTCCGGCACACGCAACCTGTCCAATTCAAAAAAACCCATCCACAAGCTGGCCGATATCAAGGGCTTCAAAATGCGCACCCCGCCATCGCCGGTTATTGCCGAGACGTGGAAAACCTTGGGTGCCCTGCCGGTGACCATCGCTTGGACCGAGCTTTACGCCGGTATTCAAACGGGTGTCGCCCAGGCGCTTGAAAGTTCGATCCCCGGCTACAAGGGTTCCAAGCTCTATGAAGTGGCACCCTTTCTCGCCCTGACTGCGCACACCATTCAGGTCAACCATGTCACCATGAGTGAAAAATCCTGGAACAAAATCCCCGCCGACCTGCAAATGCTTTTAGCGAAGCTGGCCATTGAAGCCACCGCGCACGGGGTGGAAAAGGCCAAGGGATATGACGCCAATCTCGTCAGCGTCCTGGAAAAAGACCATGGTGTAAAAGTGACCCGTCCTGACATCTCTGAATTCAGGAAGGTTCTGATCCCCGTTCAGGATAAATTCGCGAAGTCTAAAAAGCTGACCGAAGTTCTCGCCATGATCCGAGCCGCTCAATAATCTTCCCTGTGGAGCCGGAATGCCTCAAAAGCATTTCGGCTCCATAACACTTACGGTACACACCTGATAGGGCTTTGAGCGGAGAAGGCTTTGATGTATAGCAATGGAACTTCTCAGGAAATTTAACAAAAAACTGGACGCTATCCTGCGGTGGCTTCTTTCGGGCGCCTTCGCGGTAATGATCCTTGTCGTCTTCCTGCAAGTCCTCAACCGCAATGTCATCGGCGTTTCCCTGGTCTGGACCCTGGACGTCGCCCAATTGATGTTTTCCTGGTGCATTTTCATCGGCGCCGCGCTGGCTGTGCGATGGGACGAACACTACACCTTGACCCTGACCCCGAAGAGCTGGAACGTCGTCAACTCGCTGATAACGATCATCAGCTACATCGGTTCCATGATCGTCGTTGCCGTTATGGGGATCAACGGCTGGCAGTTTACGGGGATGGGACTGACCCAGACGTCCACGGGTTTGGAAATCTCCATGTTATGGTTCTTCCTGCCCATTCCCTTGGGAGCGGCGGCCATGGCCTGTTTCCTGGCCGAATTGATTCCCGATGAATTAAAGCTTATTCGCGACCTGCATTGGGGCAACCGATCATGAACCCCCTGGTCTTGCTTTTGGTAAGCTTTTTCTCGTTGATCCTGTTGCGGGTCAATATCGGTTTTGCCCTGATCCTGGCCTCCATTACGGTTGTCCTCTACGAGGACTTGCCGCTGATTTCCGTGATCAATCAAATGTACGCCAACGTCGACTCCTTTCCGTTGTTGGCGGTGCCCTTCTTTATGTTCCTGGGGCGCATCCTCAACACCGGCGGCATAACCGACCGGTTGCTGCGCGTCGCCGACGTTACCGTTGGCCATGTTCGCGGTGGCCTGGGCCACGTCAATGTCTTCGTCTCCATGGTCTTTGCCAGTCTTTCCGGGTCGGCCGCCGCCGATACGGCTAGCGTCGGCTCGATCCTCATACCGGCCATGAAAAAGGCCGGCTACGATCCGGCTTTTGCGGTCGCCCTGACAGCCGCCTCTTCGACCCTGGGCGTCATTATCCCGCCCAGCATCATCCTGATCATTTACGGCGCCTTCGGGAATGTTTCCATCGGCGCCCTGTTCCTGGGCGGCGTCGTGCCGGGTGTCCTGATCGGCCTGTTTATGATGACCTATACCTACATACTGGCCCTCAAGCATGGATACCCCCCCAACGCCAAAGCCAACCTCCGGGATGTGGCCATCGCCCTGATGATCGGGGCGCCGCCGTTGCTGATCCCGGTAATGGTCCTGGGCGGCGTTGTCGCCGGCATCTTCACGCCGACGGAAGCCGCCATCAGCGCCGTCATCTGGGCCTTGTTCCTGTCCTTCATCGCCTATCGGGAAATTCCCTTCCGGGAGCTTCCCGGAATGCTTGCCAAGTCGGCGGTGGATTTCTCGGTGCCCCTGTTCACCGTTGCCGGGGCCGGGATTTTCGGCTGGCTGATTTCCTACCTGGGGGCCGCTGATATCGTCGTCAATTTCATCATGTCGGTGACCCAGAATCCCTTCGGCATCATGCTGATGCTGGTTGGTTTCCTGTTGCTTGTGGGGACCGTTCTCAACCCCATTTCAGCGGTGCTGATATTCCTGCCGATCATTCAGGCCTTGGGCAATACCGCCGGCATCAATCCCGTACACCTGGGCGTATTGACGACCATAACCCTGTCGGTCGGATTGATCTCGCCGCCCTATGGGATTTGCCTGCTGATCGCCAGCCAGATCGGTGAAGTGCCGATCATGAACGCCATTAAAGCCATTCTGCCGATTGTCGGCCTGGTCATTCTCGTCGCCATTCTATCGCTTTGGGTGCCGGACATCGTTATCGGCCTGCCGAAGCAGTTCATGCCGGCCATATTCGGCTTGTAATACGGGGGAAGCATTGAAACAGATGCCGTTTTACGTGAGGAGAAAGTCATTATGACAAAAATTAGAATTGAAGGATCGTTTGTCGCCCTGATCACGCCGTTCAACAAGGACGGGTCGGTTGATTTCGAAGGCTTCCGGACGCTGCTTGATTTCCATGAGAAGAACGGCACCAGCGCCGTGCTGATCATGGGCTCGACCGGCGAGGTCTCGATGCTGAGCCCGGAAGAACGTCATCAGATCATTTCCCAAACGGTGAAGTTCAAAACCGGCAAGATGCTGTTTTATTACGGCTGCACCGGCACCAACACCCAGGCCACCATCGACTATGTTTCCTATGCCGCCAAGGAAGGCGCCGATGGCGCCATTATCGCGGCGCCAGCCTATATCTGCGCCTCCAACGAGGATATCGTTCAGTACTTCCTGGAGGTCGCCGACGCCAGCACCATCCCCATCGGCATCTACAACAACCCGCCCCGGGTTAAAACCGACCTGACAGCGGACGACATCGTCCGCCTGTCGGAACACCCGAACATCATCGTCAACAAGGAATCGACCACCCGGGTCGGCCAGGTCGCCCAACTGTGCGCCGCCAAGCCGGACCTGTCGCTGATGTGCTGCTGTTCCCCCAACCTCGGCCTGGTGGTGCCGTTGATGGCGCTGGGCGGACACGGCACGGCGAACATGACGGGCAACATCATCCCCCAGGAAATGGCCGTCATTTCCAAGCCCTGGCGCGATGACGGCGATGCCTTCAAGTGCCGCGAGGCCTGGCTCCGCAACCTGCCGATGCTGCACTTCGCCTATTCGGCGACCAATCCTGTGGCGGTCAAATCCCTGATGCGGGCCATCGGCATGCCGGCCGGAGACCTGCGCCGGCCGTTGCGGCTGCTCGACCCGAAGGCCCTGCAAGTTGGCCTCGATATCGTCCGCGACCTGGAACTGGATAAGAAGTACGGCTATTCCCTGAAATCCGGTTTGGCGGCGGCGGAGTAAACCACTATGGCCGAGAACAACCCGGATCGGGTGGTGCTGATTACCGGCGCCGCCAGCGGCATCGGCGCCGCCGTCTGCCGCCGCATCGCCGGTCCAGGGTGCAGCCTGGTTCTGCACACCCGCGGCAGCCAGGACTCGCGCAGACAGGACTTGGAAGCCGTCGCCCAGCAAGCCGAAAAAGCCGGTTCACCAGTGCTGACGCTTTTCGGCGACTTGTCCGAGGACGGCCTTGCCAGTGGCCTTGTCGAACAATCCCTGGTCCACTTCGGCAGGCTCGATCAAATCGTTAGCAATGCCGGGTTCGCCGACCGCCGACCGCTGGGTGAAGTTGACCGGGAAACCCTTGACCGCTCGCTGAGGGCCATGCCCGGGGCTTTTTTTGATCTGGTGACGGCGGCGCTTCCAACTTTACAAGACTCCGCCTGGGGCCGGGTGGTGGCGGTCAGTTCCTTCGTCGCCCATGTGTATGCGGCTGACGGCTTGTTTCCGGCGACAGCGGCGGCCAAGGCCGGGCTTGAATCCCTGGCCAAATCCCTTGCCGTGCAATTAGCGCCCACCGGCGCCACGGTCAACTGTGTCGTTCCCGGCTACACCCGCAAGGATGCGACCGGTCATTCAGCCCTGTCGGAAGAAGGATGGCAGCGGGCCATCGGCAAAACGCCTAATGGGCGCATCGCCGAACCCGATGACCATGCGGCGGCGGTCTCTTTTCTGCTGAGCCGCGACGCCAGCCACATTACCGGCCAGGTGATCCATGTCGACGGCGGCCTGACCCTGGCCTGATAACGGAGTTAGCGACCATGCCTTATGTTAAAGTCCAATCGGTCAAAGGCCGCAGCGACGAGCAGAAATTGAGGGCCGGGAAAGCCATAACCGAGGCTATAGTCGAACACCTGGGCGCGCATGCCGATCACGTCTATGTGGTTTTCGAAGATGTTGAGGATACCGATTGGATGGTCGGCGGCGAGACGGTGGCCGAGCGGAAAATCAAACGAGGGGAAAGCTGAACCGGTGACCACCAAACAAAGCATATCCCTGTCCCATTGGGGGGCCTTCATTGCCGAGGTCACCGACGGCCGACTGACCAGGACCAGTCCGTTTCCCGATGCCGGGTCGCCGTCGCCGATGGTCACCGCCTGGCCCGATATGGTCTATTCCAAGGTTCGCATCCTGCAACCGATGGTGCGCCGGGGGTTCCTCGAAAAAGGCGCAGCTTCGGACCGGAGCCAGCGCGGCCGGGAGCCTTTCGTGCCGGTTTCCTGGGAGCAAGCCCTGGACTTGGCCGCCGGTGAACTGCAACGGGTCAAGTCGGATCACGGCAATCAAGCCATCTTCGGCGGGTCTTACGGCTGGTCCAGCGCCGGACGTTTCCATCATGCCCGCACTCAAATTCGCCGCTTTCTCTTTTCCTTCGGCGGCTGCGTCGATCAGGCCGGCAACTACAGCTGGGGGGCGGCGCAATTCATCCTGCCGCATGTCATCGGCTCTCACCGTTCGGTCAGCGAGGAAGCGACGTCGTGGAAGTCGATCACGGAAAATGCCGGACTGTTGGTGGCTTTTGGCGGGCTTAATCCGAAAAACTGGCAAATCACCTCTGGCGGCGCCGGACACCACGCTCTCGACGGCTTGGTCAAAGACGCCGTCGAGGCCGGAGTCGAACTGGTCGTCATCAGCCCCACCCGCGACGATGCCCCCGACTGGATGCGCGCCCGCTGGATTGCCCCGCGGCCGAATACGGATACAGCCCTGATGCTGGGGCTGGCCCAGACCCTGATTGCCGAAGGACTGCACAACACGGATTTCCTCAACAGATATTGCGTCGGCTTTGAGCCTTTCCGGGCCTATCTCAACGGTGAGCAGGATGGCATCGTGAAGGACGCGGTGTGGGCGGCGGCCATCACCGAGATCGATGCCGACACCATCCGCCAGTTGGCCCGCCAGATGGCCGCGGAACGCACCATGCTGACGGCGTCCTGGTCGCTGCAACGGGGCGATCATGGCGAGCAGCCCTTCTGGGCCCTGATCGCCCTGGCCGCCCTGCTCGGCCAGATCGGCCTGCCCGGCGGCGGCTTTTCTTTCGGCTACGGGTCGATGAACGGCATTGGCGCGCCCCGCGAAGAGGCCCTGACGCCCAACATGGAACCGATGGCCAACCCCATCGGCTTGGCCATACCGGTGGCCCGCATAGCCGATCTTTTGTTGTCGCCGGGCGAGACCATCGATTTCAACGGATCGCGTGTGACCTATCCGGACATCAAGTTGATCTACTGGGCCGGCGGTAATCCTTTCCATCACCATCAGGACCTCAATCGCCTGTTGCAGGGCTGGCAACGGACGGAAACGGTCATCGTCCATGAGTCGTGGTGGACGCCGACGGCGCGGCTTGCCGATATCGTGCTGCCAGCGACAACCACCCTGGAACGCAACGACATCGGCGGCTCGACCCGGGACCGCTATGTCTTCGCCATGCCGAAAGCCATCGAGCCGGTTGGCCAATCCCGTAACGATTTTGATATTTTCGATGAGCTGGCCGGACGCCTGGACTGCCGGGAA
>JADHTD010000116.1 GCA_016776525.1 Rhodospirillales bacterium | reverse complement strand
GATTTATCCGTTACAGGTATAGCAACGCCTCACGGCAGGGAAGCCACCTGCGGCGCGCGGCTGACCCCCGATTGTGAAGCCACCGCCCAGGCCGCCGGGTTAAGCCGGGTAGCCCAAGCCTCGGTGATGCCGTAACCGGCCAGGCGTTGGCGTATGGTGCGCCGCTGGGAACGCGGGAACGGACCGACGGCAACCCGGTAAACGGCCCGACCCTTCAAGGTGCCGACGACAACAGACGGCGCCAAGTCCTTGTAACGCCGGACTAGGCGGTTGGCATACCCCGGTCCGTAATAACTGCCGATCACGTAATAAAGCTTTGAACCGGACGGAGGCGCCTTCTTTTGGGCCGTCACCTTGCCCGGCGACGTCTTCGGCCGCTGGACAGCGGCAACAAGGGCGGGCTCTTTGCCTTTACCCGCTGACGGTTCTACGAGGGGTTTGCTCTCAACCGGACCGGAAGCCACGACGGCAACCTGAGGGTTACCGGACGCCCGGTTATTGTCTGTATTAAAATTCCCGACGGTGGTGAAGGATTCCAGTTCCGGGTTGTTTTCCAAAAGCTCCTTGTCGTCCTCGTCAAGCCCGACCGGCTGGTCTTCCCCCTTTTCTTCACGAGTTTCCTCCGGCACGGTCGCTTGACCGGCGGACGGTGTTGCTTTTGGCGTTACGGTTTCGGGAACGGTCTCCCCTTCAGCCAGCAATACCGGCGATTCGGCATCGTCCCGGCAGACATCTTCCCCTTTTAAACCGCGCCACATGGCGCAGTCTTTTTCCGTTACGGCGGACAGGCCGTGATCGGAGATTGATTTTTCCGTTGTGAAGAAACTGACGCCATCGGCAATCCAGGCGGCGATTTGAAGCGGGACCGGCAGGGCACAAGCCTGCAATAGCAACAGGGCGGGTAACAAGAGAACGGTTCTTTTCATCCCCAACTCCGTGGGTTCCGGGGCTCTCTTTCCGTCGCCTGCTACCCAGGCAGTACGACAGCGGGAGCCCTCGTTTCAAAGTACCGTCCCACGTACAGCAAACAGCATTGTATTGAAGATAAAGTTAATTTTTTGAGCGCGTTGAAGGGTTTATTACGACGATTCCGGATTCCCGGAACCCGTTTCTCCGGACTCACCGTTTTCTGTTTTCTTCTTCACCTTCGGCAGATTGAGTTTCAGGTGCAGTTCCTTTAGGTGCTTGTCGTCGACCGTCGAGGGGGCCCCCATCAACAAATCCTGAGCCTGCTGGTTCATCGGGAAGGCGATGACCTCGCGGATGTTGGGCTCGTCAGCCAGCAACATGACGATGCGGTCGATGCCCGGTGCCGACCCGCCATGAGGCGGCGCGCCGTAGCGGAAGGCGTTGAGCATGCCGCCGAATTCGCTTTCCACCACATCCTTGCCGTATCCGGCGATCTCAAAGGCTTTGTACATGATGTCGACACGATGGTTCCGGATGGCGCCGCTGGACAGTTCGACGCCGTTGCAGACGATGTCGTACTGATACGCCAGTACGTCCAGGGGATTTTCGCTCTCCAAAACCTCGAGCCCGCCTTGCGGCATGGAAAAAGGATTGTGGCTGAAATCAACTTTGCCGGTTTCTTCATTCAGTTCGTACATCGGGTAATCGACAATCCAGCAGAACTTGAAGCAGCCGGTTTCGCAAAGTTCCAGGTCGGTTCCCACTTTCATGCGGGCGGCGGCGGCAAACGCCGCGAACTCCGACGGCACACCGCAGGCGAAAAATACGGCGTCGCCGTCTTCCAGGCCCAGTTCAGCCTTTAGCACACCGGTACGGTCCTCTCCGATATTCTTGGCGATGGGGCCGGCGCCTTCGCCGTCCCGGAAGAAGATATAGCCGAGGCCCGGCTGGCCCTCGCTCTGGGCCCAACTGTTCATGCGGTCACAGAAGGCACGGCTGCCGCCGCCCTGGGCGGGGATGGCGTAGACGCGGACCTTGTCGTTCTTTTCGATCATCCCGGCGAAGACCTTGAAACCGGAACCGCGGAAGGTTTCAGTCACATCGCTCATTTCGATGGGATTGCGCAGGTCCGGTTTGTCGGTTCCGTATTTACGCATTGTCTCAGCGTAGGGAATGCGCGGGAACGACAGCGGCGTTACCGTTCTGCCGCCGCTGAATTCCTCGAAGACTCCGTGCAGGACCGGTTCGATGGCGTCGAAGACGTCTTCCTGGGTGACGTAGGCCATCTCAAAATCGAGCTGGTAGAATTCGCCGGGGCTGCGGTCGGCGCGGGCGTCTTCGTCACGGAAACACGGCGCGATCTGAAAATATTTATCGAAGCCAGAGACCATCAGCAGTTGCTTGAACTGCTGCGGAGCCTGCGGCAGGGCATAAAAATGACCGGGATGGTGGCGGCTCGGCACCAAGTAATCACGTGCCCCTTCCGGCGAGGAGGCCGTCAGGATCGGCGTCTGGATTTCCATGAAGCCCTGCTCGGTCATGCGCCGCCGGATCGACGAAATGACGTTTGAGCGCTGGACGATGTTGGCGTGCACCTGTTCGCGGCGCAAATCGAGAAAGCGGTAGGTGAGGCGGATTTCCTCGCTGTAATCGGCTTCGCCGAAAACCGGCATGGGCAGCACCTCGGCTGGCGATTCGATGATCAATTCATCGATAGAAAGTTCAACCTCACCGGTGGGAAGGGACCGGTTGACGGTATCGTCCGTACGTTTAACGACCTTGCCGGTGACCGTGATAACGCTTTCCACACGCGCCTTTTCCGATTGCTCAAAGAGCGGGCTGGAAACATCAATGACGCACTGGGTAATGCCGTAATGGTCCCGCAGGTCGATAAAAAGCAGGTTGCCGTGATCCCTTTTGCGGTGAATCCAACCGGAAAGCCGGACCGGACTACCGGCATCATCGAGTCTCAGTTCCGCACAGGTATGGGTGCGGTAGGGATGCATCTCTGCGCTCATGGTCGGTTTTTCCCTTAAAATCTGGAAGGGCCAGCGGGTTCCGGTTAGCCCTGAAAGCGCGCAAAAGCACACTTTCGGGGCGCTTTTGTCAAGCCGTGTTTGTTATCTTCCCCTTATTGCACGGGTCGAAGCCTCTGATATTGGGCCATCCTGAACCACCTCATTTGTCTCTTCCGTTAAATAGGATAAGATTATGGTTGTATTCTCAAAGGCCTGAACGGACCTCGAATAAACCGCCATGGAAACGCTTCTAAAGCGCCGCACCGTTGTTTTTGCCTGTGCCGTCGGCTTGGTCGCCGGGCTTTCCCTGTTGCCTGTGGGCAGGGCCAACGCCGCGGAAATCAGCTGTGACGAGCTGGTCGAGGAAATCAAGGCTAACAATGATCGCTACAACGTCGACATCGAAATTGCCACCGAATCGGTGCGCGTCAAAACCTCCCAAAACGAGTGCACGGAAGAGATTCGGGAATGGTCCAAACGCAAGATGCCGATGTTCTCGCCGGGCAAGGACGATAACAAGCCGAAACCCGAACAGGAAGAACAGGCGGAAAGCGACCAGGAACCGGAAGTTAAACGCCCGCCCAGCATCATCAATCCGGAACAAGACACAGGATCGTCTACCGTCGTCGTTCCCATGATCAAATCCCAGGAACCGGTGCCGCCGCAAGCGGAACAGGCGGAAGGTGAACGGCCCGCCGAACAGACCGGATCCATAAAGATCGACCTGCCGAAAGATAATTCGCCGGCGGATGTGGCGTTGCCGCAACTGGGGCCGAGGCCTGACGCGGATGTGGTCATTCTGCCGAAAGACGAAATCAAGCCCTCGGAAGCCAAACAAAGCATTTCCATCGAATTGCCTCCCGCCCCGGAACCTAAGGAAGAGCCACAGCCGGAATCCGCGCCCGAACCTGAACCGCAGCCGGAAGCCGCGCCCGAACCCGAACCGCAAGCAGAACCGGCGCCGGCGCCAATCATCATCCAGCCGGAGGAACAGGCGCCGAGCGAATTCGCCGATCAGTTGAAGCGCCTCGAAGAACAGAAAAAGAATCTGGGTAAAGCCTCAAAAATGCGCGATGAAGCCCGGAAGCGCTGCTCGGTCCGGCTTGAACACCTTTGGGGAAAAGGCGAACACAACATCAAGGGAACCTCTTTCCGCCTGACCGGTGTTTACACCCTCGACCTGGACAACGATGGCCTGGTCGACAATGTCGCCCTGAAGTTGAAATCGCGGGGGCGTATCGACAACGTCATCCGGTATTTCTCGTTGCCCGGGCGGCTTTCCGGGCAATCGGTGGACTCCTTGAAACTTGACGACGACAGCCTCATTTTCAGGCTCTGCGCGGGCCGCGTCAACTTCGAGAGGCCGGAAGAACCGGAACCGGAGGCCAAAGAGGTCAAGAAAGAAAAGAAGAAAAAGAAAAAAGAACCCGATGCTCCCATTGTCGCGGATGAAAAGATCACGGTGAAGGAAGAAACCCTCAAGGATATCAATATCTGGTTCGGCGTCGCCGCTATCTTTTTCCTGATGATCGGCGCCGGCGGTGTCGGCATGCTGGTGTGGAGCCGGAAAAAGAAAATGGACGCCCTGAATGCCGGAGATGACGAGGGTGAAGAAGGGGACGAAGCAGGTGAAGAAGAAGAAGAAGCCTAACCGTCACCGCTGCGCCGCCTGGGAGAGTGATTAATCCGCCCCATTTCTGAAAAACAGTCCCTAAATCCGATCCTTCTTCGCCTTCGCCCTTTCTGTAGGCGGATTTTCCGTGTATGAAACCGGCCATGACCTTGATAACCGATACCGCCGCCCTGGAGGCGTTCTGCCAACGCCAGGCCTCATCCGAATTTCTCACCGTCGATACCGAATTCATGCGGGAAAAGACCTATTGGCCAATATTGTGCCTGGTTCAGGTCGGTGGCCCGGAAGAAGCCGCCGCTATCGACCCCTTGGCGCCGGGGATCGATTTAACGCCGCTGTTTGACCTGTTGTCCATTCCAACGATCGTCAAGGTTTTCCACGCCGCCCGCCAGGATCTGGAAATTTTTTACCACCTCAACGGCAAGCTGCCGGAACCGGTGTTCGACACCCAGGTGGCGGCCATGGTCTGCGGCTTCGGCGATCAGGTCGGTTACGAAACACTGGTCAGCAAACTGACCAAGGCGCGCATCGATAAATCATCGCGTTTTACCGATTGGGCCCTGCGCCCCCTCAGCGAACGGCAAATCACCTATGCCCTTTCCGACGTTACCCACCTCCGGCCGGTTTACGAAAAAATCCTCCGTAAACTGGGATCAAATGGCCGGGCTGAATGGCTGAAAGAGGAAATGTCGGTGCTGACCAGCCCCGACACCTATGCCATGCACCCGGAACTGGCCTTTCGCCGCATCAAATCGAAAAGCTCCAACACCCGTTTCCTGGCGGTGCTCCGGGAAGTGGCCGCTTGGCGGGAAATGGAAGCACAGAAACGCGACCTGCCACGCAACCGCGTTCTGCGGGATGAAGCCCTCATGGAAATCGCCCATCACACGCCGCAAACAGTCGACGATCTGGCACGGACCCGCAGCCTTGGACGCAGACTGGCAGAAGGGGCCAGCGGAGCGGAACTCCTGAAAGCCATCAAAAAGGGGGTCGACCTGCCCAAATCGGAGTGCCCGGAGCCGAAAGCCAGGCCCGACCTGCCACAGGGACTGGGCGCCATCACCGAACTGCTCAAGGTGCTGCTCAAGGTGCGCTGCACCGAACAGGGGGTTGCCCAGAAACTGGTGGCGTCGAGCGCCGATATCGACTTCATCGCCGGTTTCGGGGAAAAGGCCGACGTCCCGGCCATGCACGGCTGGCGTTTCCAGGTTTACGGACAGGATGCCCTGAGGCTGATGAACGGTGAACTTGCCCTGGTCCTTAACGGCAAGAAACTGGAGTTGGTCGAACTGGAACCGGAAGAAGACTCCGGCGCCTGAACCGGTCCGGTCACTCTAAATCGATATCCAGGCTTCCCTTGAGACCGACGGTCAGGGCCAGATGTTCCAGGCGCCGTTTCACCGATTCGCTATGGAAAAAGCCTTCTTCCTGCGGCATTTCCAAACGCAACTTACTGCCTTCAACCCGCAAACTGGTATGGGACAGAAGCCCCGGTGCGCTGCCGGAAATGGTATGGGCCAAACGCAACGCCAAACCGATGATGGTGGCGTTATAGGCCCGTTCGCCGTTCAGAAGGCCCCGCACATTGGAAACGAAATCGCTTCCCGGATTGCCGGTATAATGGACGAAAATAGCCAGGGCGATCCACACCCGGTCTTTGTGGGTCACACCGGCAAACGGCACTCTGAGGGCCCTGTAGAAAGCATGCTGGGCCCGGTAATCGGGGTGTTCGCTCCAGGAAATATCACTGAGAAGACAGGCGGCATGGGCGAGCCGCCGGTCCTGTTCCGTCAGGTCATTGAGTAACGGGCGCATCCATTTGAGCAATTCCTCATCGCGGGCGGCAAAACGTCCCCCCCGTTCAGCCAAGGCTTCACAGCCGCTGATTAAAGGATCCTGCCCCCGCATCTCCTTGGGCAAACATTGGAGCATACGGCCTTCCCGCATGCCAAAAGCCGAAAACTTCACATCTTTCGGCCGTGTCACCTCGATCAGGTTCCGCAACACAATCGCCGCATAGGGCAGTGTTTCAAGCCGCTTACGCGACAGGCCTTCGACTTCCAGTTTCAGCGGTGACTGGCTGATGATCATACGCAACTGCCACAGCGCTTCGTCGCTGGGCAGGGCATAGCCGTCGATGACGTGCAAGGGATAGGACGTCTGGTGGATCAGCACCCGGGCAATGGCCCGCCAGGATCCGCCAACGGCGTAGAGCGTCCGGCCGGCGATCGATTCCAGCCAATCGACCGATGCCAGGCGGCTGGTGATGATCGAAGATGCCTTTTTCTTTTTACCGCCGGATTCCTCGGCGATCCGCAGATGTCCCAGCGCTAAGGTCTGGCTGACACCGAAACGGCCTTTGTCCAGAACCACCAGGTCCAGGCTGCCGCCGCCCAAGTCCCCCAATACACCATCAGCAGTGGGCACGCCGCTGAGCAGCCCAAGGGCCGCCAACTGGGCTTCCTCTTCCCCGCTCAGGGTATTGACCGAAAAACCGAAGCGATCCTCTATCTCTTTGACAAATTCCGGACCGTCCGCTGCATCCCGGATGGCGGCCGTGGCGACGATTTCAAGCCGATCGACTCCCATCGAACCGGCCAACTGAATAAAACGGGTCAGGCTTTGGCGGGCTAGTTCCTTACCGGCCGGGTTGAGGCGCCCGCTTTCGGCAATACCGCTGCCCAGTTCACATTGGGCCTTTTCATTAAACAAGGGAAACGGCAGCCGGGTCGGCGTATCGTAAACCACAAGGCGGATGGTGTTCGAACCGATGTCGATAACGCCGATATGGCCGTTGACGGGTTGGTCCCCGTTTTTCACAATGCTGTCCCTATCCTGACCCCGTTAAGGGTATGCCGGTGTGCGCTATATGGTGGTTACAGGAGATTCCTCAATGCAGGGAGCGATGTCCATAGTAATCTTCGCCGGTATGATTTACGATACTATGCACTGGGTAACAAACTAAACAGAGATAACAATCAGATGCCGAAAGCAAAAGAACAAAACGGAACGCCTCAACTCACCATAGTCGCTTCCGAAGAAGCCGCCGAGGCCCCCGCCAAAACCCAACCGAATAGGCCCCCACCCGTTGACTTAGAGCCTGCTGAGAAAACGCCTGCACTAGATTCCGGCCTTGGTGTGCTCGAACAGAAACAGGCCAATATAAATGACCTGAAGGCGCCGGAAAATTACCTCAACCGGGAACTGACCTGGCTGGCCTTTAACTACCGGGTACTGACGGAAGCCATGGACCACCGCAAACCGGTTCTCGAACGGGTTAAGTTTTTGGCCATCGCCGCCA
>JADHTD010000115.1 GCA_016776525.1 Rhodospirillales bacterium | reverse complement strand
AGTAAAAACCTTCGCCAACTTCGTCGCCCAGGTGGAGTCCATCAACCGCTATATCAAACAGGTCAACGGAGAACTCAGCGCTCCCAGCGCCCCCGGCCTGCAACTGGCGGACCCCATGCCCAACGTGGCCCGCATGTTCCTGACCGCTTCCTTCCAGGCCAACGCGCTTTACGATCACTTCACCGATTTTATCGGCGACGGGGAACCGCCAAAATCTGTCGCCGCCCATCGGGCTGTCGAAGACCAAGCGGCGGACGCCCCGGCCTCCGAATAACAAACCGTTTTCCACACCGATTTTTCAGAATTTCTCAGCCCAGGGACGCAGTTCAATTTCCCAGGCCCAGGCGCTGCGATGCTGGCGGTGCAATTGCAGATAGGTTTCAGCAATAGCCGCCGGGTCCAACAAGCCGTCTTCGCCGCGCCCGCCGGCATGCTTGGGGCCGTCGATGCCGCCGTCGATCACCACATGGCCGACATGCACGTTCTGGGGATGCAGTTCACGGGCCATGCTCTGGGCCAGGCCGCGCAGGCCGAATTTGCCCATGGCGAAGGGTGCCGAGTTGGCATACCCCTTGACGCTGGCCGAGGCCCCGGTGAAGAGG
Source organism: Rhodospirillales bacterium (assembly GCA_016776525.1). GTDB lineage: Bacteria > Pseudomonadota > Alphaproteobacteria > Rhodospirillales > JADHTD01 > JADHTD01. The sequence goes on along the minus strand of JADHTD010000115.1, from coordinate 7,367 downwards.
ATGGTGCCGCGTTTGACTCTCAGCATGCGTTTGGCCGCCTGCTGGCCGACCAGGAAACCGGCGTAACAGGTAACCAGCAGGGCGTTTTCCACCTCCGCCGGGTCCAGGTCGACGAGTGGGCCGCGGGTGCGGAAGCTGGCGTTAAAGATAACCAGGTCGGGCGAGCCGAAATCCTCATCGATGGATTCGAACAGGGTTTTCACCTGCTTCGGGCTGGCGGCGTCGCAGGCATAGGCGCGGCCGCTGATGGCAGCCGCCAGATCACTCAGTTTATCTGCGTCACGGGCGGCCAGGGCCACCTGCATGCCGTCGGCGGCACAGCGCTCGGCAAGGGCCCGGCTGAGGCCGCTGCCAGCGCCGACAATGACGGCGGTTTGCTTGTCGCTCATATCAAAATCCTCCCCATTTTGAGCCTGTTTACGGTGAAAAGGTATCAGGTGAGGCCTCTTTGATCACCCAACAATGATGTGATTGCCCTGGTCCGGCGGCGCCAATCCCGAACTTCCCTAATCCGGCTTTAGGAGTAAACAAACTTGACCCCCCTCGCCTTGCCGGTAAGACTATGTTATTAAAGAGGTTTGGACCTTGGGAGGATGTCCGGGACTGGCCATGAACGCGCAACCGAAAACAGCAGAACCTGCCGTCCTCGACCCCGGGGATGAGGAAGTGCGCGCGCTTGAACTGGAAAACCGCCAGTTGCGCGACACCATCACCGCCTTGCGCGATGAAATGGAAGGCATGCGCATTAACCATGAAGACGCCATGCAGAATGCCGCTTCCGGCGTCCACGACGAATCCACCCAATTGAAACACACCATCAATGCCCTGCGCGACGAAATGGAAACCATGCGTTTCGACCATGAGGAAAACCTGCAAAGCGCCACCGCCGCCGCCAACGACGAAATCACGCAGTTGAAACAAGCCATTGCATCAATGCGGGATAACATAGAAACCATACGCTTCGACCATGAAGAGGCCATGCAACTGGCGACCGCCGAGGCCCGTGATGAAGCGGCTCAGTTAAAAGGCACGGTCCAATCGATGCGCGACGAACTGGACCAGGTCAAATTCGAAGCAGAAGATAAAATCCAGAACATGCAACGCGACTACCGCGACGAAAATGCCCACCTGCAAGACACCATCCGTTCGTTGCGCAAACGGCTGGAGAACGAAGCCCGCAGCGCCGCCAGAAAGACCCGTAAAAAAACCCCAACGAAACCGAAGAAATAGTTATCAGTATGGCCAAAAAAGAAACCCCCACCGGCGCCAAGAGACGACCCAAACCCAAGGCCGTGACGGCCAAGCAGATTGCCAAGCGCCTTGAGCAGACAGAGATGCTGCTCGAAGTCTCGCGCAAGGTGGCAGCCATCGAGTCGCTCGACGAGGTATTGGAAACCCTGGTCAAGATGACCACCTGGGAAATGGGCGCCGAACGCGGCACGCTGTTCCTCAACGACCCGCAGACAGGCGAACTCTATTCGCGCTTTGCCCAGGGCAACTTCCAGCGGGAAATCCGTATCCTCAACACATCAGGTATTGCCGGCGCCGTTTTTTCCAGCGGCGAAAGCATCATCATCCACGATGCCTATAGCGACTCCCGTTTCAACCGCAACGTCGACGAACAAACCGGCTTTAAAACCAAGAACATCCTCTGTGTTCCGGTGATAACGGCCCGCGGCGATGTTATCGGCTCCGCCCAGGTGCTGAATAAAAAGAAAGGCCGCTTCACCCAGGACGACCAGCACCTTCTCGAGGAAATGACGGCGCAGGCGACGGTTGCCCTGCAAAGCACCCAGTATGTGGAACGCATGCAGAAAACCCGGGAACAGGAAATGCAGTTCCTCGATGTGGTCTCCGACGTAACGTCCGAAATCGACCTGGGCGCCATGCTGCAAAAAGTCATGCAGGAAGCAACAAATATGCTGAAAGCCGACCGCTCGACCCTGTTCCTCAATGACGACAAAACTAACGAATTGTTCTCCCGGGTGGCCATGGGCGACTCGCTCGGTGAAATCCGCCTGCCCAACCACCTCGGCATTGCCGGCGCCGTATTTACCTCGGGCAAGACGATCAATATTCCCTACGCCTATGCCGATCTTCGGTTCAATCCGGCCTTTGACAAACAGACGGGCTACTTTACGCGGTCCATCCTCTGTGTGCCGATCACCAATAAGGAAGGCAAGATGATCGGCGTCACCCAGGTTCTCAACAAGCGCGGCGGCCCTTTCACCGACGAAGACGAACAACGGCTCAAAGCCTTCACAGCCCAGGTCGCCATCGGCCTGGAGAACGCCAAGCTGTTCGACGATGTCCAGAACATCAAGAACTACAACGAAAGCATGCTGGAAAGTATGACCAACGGCGTCATCACCACCGACGAAGACGGCAAGATCATCACCTGCAACCGGGCCGGTCTGCGTATCCTGAAAGTCAGAGGCGAGGAAATCCTCGACCAGAACGCCGAGGAATTCTTCTCCGCCCCCAACGATTGGATTATAGACAGGGTCCGAAAGGTCGATGAAACCGGCGAATCCGATATCTTCATGGATGCCGAAATGGTTGTCGGTAACGAGGAAGACGGCATCGATACCATGTCCATCAACCTCACCGTGCTGCCACTGCTCAGCGAAGACGAAAAGAAACTCGGCGTGCTGCTGATGATCGAAGACATCAGTTCGGAAAAACGTATGAAGTCGACCATGTCGCGCTACATGGACCCGGCCCTGGCGGACCAGATGATGGCCGGCGGCGAAACCGATATGATGGGCGGCCAGGATACCACCGCAACGGTTCTGTTCTCCGATGTGCGCTCCTTCACAACGATTACCGAGACCCTTGGCGCGCAAGGCACGGTGGAACTCCTGAACGAATATTTCGAAATCATGGTTGACTGCATCACCTCTGAAGGCGGCATGCTGGACAAGTTCATCGGTGACGCCATCATGGCCGCTTTCGGCATTCCCATGTCCCATGAAGACGATGAAGACCGGGGCGTACGCGCCGCCATCGCCATGATGACGCGGTTGTACGATTACAACCAGACCCGCCTGGAAAAGGGCCTGATGGCAATCGACCACGGCATGGGCCTGAACACCGACAAGATCGTCGCCGGCAACATCGGCAGCCAGAAGCGTATGGACTACACCATGATCGGCGACGGCGTGAACCTGGCGGCCCGGTTGGAAAGCGCTTGCAAGCAATACTCGGCGCACATCCTGATCAGCGAATACACCGTGGCGTTGCTAAAGGGCACCTATCGTACCCGCTATATCGATGATGTGGTGGTTAAGGGCAAGACCGAACCGGTCGGAGTCTATGAGGTGCTGGATTACCACACGGAAGAAAGTTTCCCCAACCTGATGGACAATGTTAATTACTTCAACGAAGGGCGAAAGCACTACCGCGAAGGTAATTGGGACAAGGCCATCAAGTCGTTTCAAGAAGCCCTCAAGGCCAACCCAAGCGACAAGCTGACCAACACCTACATCGAAGACCGCTGTAAATTCCTGAAAAAGAAAAATCCAAAGGACTGGAAAGGCGTCTGGGTGATGACGTCGAAGTAGGCGTTACACCTGAACGCGTAACCGCCAGATTATTTAAGGATTTCCATGACCTGGTCGACGAAGGCCGCCGGATCGATGGGCTTGGTGATATAGCCCTGGGCGCCGGCATCTTTGGCCCGTTTTTTCCAGACATCACCACCTCGGCCGGAAACGAAGATAATCTTGGTCCTGTTCAGTTCCTTCTTGGCGCGAACCTGACGGCACAACTCCAGGCCATCCATCTCCGCCATCATCAGATCCGTGATCAAACAGTCCGGCCGCTTGGAATCAATCCAGGACAATCCGGAAACACCCGACGCCCGGGAATCGACGGTATGACCGGCATCTTCCAGGACGGCTTTCATGACCTCAACGATCTCTGGGTCGTCATCAATAATAAAAAACTTCAAAGCATACCCCGGCGCAAAAACAGCTCCCGCAGAACGGTTGGGATTGGTGGATACGACCCCTAAGGCGCCCCAGACGGGACTACTGGGACTTGACCGGTTTGTCGGTGGCCAGATCGACAACCGAGTAGGTGACTTTCTCATCCGGCCACGACCATTGGGCCTGCACTTCGTAAGTATGGTTACTTTCGGCCGTGAAGGTCAGCTTCGAAGAGTTGGTCCGGGTCAGTGTCGTAATGAGGACAGGGATATCCGTGTAAAAATCCACCAGCACCGTACGCTCGCCGGGAGCCACGATATAGCCTTCACCGACCACCCAGCGTTCATCCGGGTCGTCGGTACTCATAACCGTAATTCTGTCGGTGAAATTCTTCGATCCTGTGATCATGGCCTGTTCAGAGGTCATCTCGGCCTCTTTTTGGTAATATTCATACCATTCATTGGCAAAATCCTGTGTTCCGCAGGACGCCAACAGGAAAGCCGACAGTATGGTCATTAAAATGCGATGTTTCATGGGTTCGGCCCCAAACAAATAACGGTTAACCGGGTAATCATAACGTAAAGTGCTGTAAACGAATAGGCTTTTGATCCGTTTATCAAACGACAGCCCTTAATAAAACAATAAAGCAGAACCAGCCAAGGCCTATTTGGTGGTGGCGATAAACACACCGTCCCAATCCGCTGGCGGCGGATTCACTTTGTACTCGGCAATGCGTTCCTCATACAGGTCACACAGCACATCCAAGTTGGCTTCCAGTTTCCAGGGCTTGTGCTCGTCGTCGCCCAGAACCTTGATCTCCTTGAACATCTCGGCCGCCTTGTCGAAATTCTGGTTGCGGTATTCATCCAAGGCCTCGCGTATCATCGTCTGGACCTTCTGGAAAGCGGGATCGTTTTTAATCTCCATATCCCCCATCAGGCCGTAGATATACGTCCCTTCGGTCTTGCCTTTAACCTGGATGAAGTCGAGGTCGATGGTCGCAAGGCGATCCTCTACCGCCGTGTTGGTGGTCGGCCCCAGCACCACATTCATGCCGTAGCTCTTGGACTGGCCTTCAAGGCGGGCCGCCAGGTTGACCGTGTCGCCCAGCACCGAATAATCGAACCGCTGGTCGGATCCCATGTTGCCTACCACACATTCACCCGTGTTGAGGCCCAAACCGACCTTCAGGGGGATATGTTTGCGGCCTTCCTCTTTCGCCTCGGCTTCCAAGCGGTCGTTCAGCGGCCCCATTTCAGCCAGCATGAGAAGCGACGAAAGACAGCCATTGTAAATATGGTCGTCGTCGTCCAGAGGGGCATTCCAAAAAGCCATGATGCAGTCGCCCATGTACTTATCGACGGTACCCTGGTGGTCCAGAATTACGTTGGTTAGGGGGGTCAGCAGTTTATTGATCAAGGCCGTCAGGCCGACCGCATCGAATTGTTCGGAGATGGTGGTGAAGCCGCGCACGTCGCAGAACAACAGGGTCAATTGCCGTTTGTCCCCACCCAGTTTTAAGGCGCCGGGATCGCCGGCCACTTTCTCCACCATATCCGGCGACAGGTACTTGCTGAAGGCGTCGCGTGTCTGGCGGCGTTCGGCTTCCTCCTTGGCGTACCCGGTGTAGGTCAGCAGGGTATAGAGCAGCAGGATGCAAATAACGGCATAGGCGGCATCGAACAGGATGCGTTGTTCGGCAAACAGGTGCCAGGACGTATAAGCAGAGCCACCAGCGAACACCAGGAACAGGATCATCGTCCACTTGGCGCCGACCTTCGGCACCAGCCAGATCATCAGCAATCCGCCGAACAGGATCAGCATGAATTCGGCGCCGATGACGTTACCGGGCCGGGTCAGGTACGCATTGGAAAACGCCGATTCAATCAATTGGGCGTGCACCTCGACCCCCGGCATCAACGATTCCGTCGGCGTTGCCCGAATATCGAGAAGCCCCACCGCCGAGGTGCCGACGATGGTGAGTTTGCCCTTGATCAAATTGGGGTCGGCGGTTCCGGCCAGCACGTCGCGGGCGGAAACATATTTCGCCTTGTCACTTTTCGAAAAATACGGCTAGACACGGCCCTTACTATCGGTTTCCAGGGTCAGGCCCTTGGGCGGAAACATCCGCTTGTTGGCGATCTTGATTCTACTGATACCCGCCACATCCGCTTCAACCAGGATGGTCGGCCGCTGGAAGGCAACGCGCAGCATCTCCACGGTGAGGGCCGGGAAAAATTTATCCTTATAGACAAACAGGGTCGGCACCCGGCGGACGATGCCGTCCGGTTCCGGGATCAGGGTAAACATGCCGTGGCCTTTGCCATTTTTCTCGATGACCGGAATATTGCGGATGATATCGGGAATATGGGGCAGGAATTTTTTGGCATCGACCCCCTTCTGGGACCGGATGGCAACCGATTTATGCTTCGGCGGTTCGGCCTTGATCTCGCGGTCTTCCCAGAAAGCCGACTGACCGAGAACGACCCGCGAGCGCTTCAGGATACGCCCGAAAACGGCGTCATTGCTCTGCAAACGGGACAGCTTTTCCCGGGTTTCCTTATCCAGGCCCGGGATCGATTTGGCAAGGCCGGTCGGATTGAGCCTGTCGGGTTCGGCAAACACGATATCGAAAGCGACCAGCACGGCACCCATTTTCATCAGATTGTTGACCATGCGGGCCACCGTCGTCCGGGGCCACGGCCACTGGCCGATTTCATTGAGGCTTTTTTCATCCAGATCGATGATGGTTACCGGCTTGAAACGGGGCTCCGGAATGGTTCGGGGCTTTTGCTTTTGGAAGAAATCGAAGGTTTTTATACGAAGGAATTCAAGCGGATAGGGTTCTGTCACAAAAATTCCGAGGAACACCACCAAGAGCCCCAGGCCCATCAGCCGGTCGAGGCTGAAAGCCTGCTTGACCCTGGCTATAAAACCAACCTTGGGACCTTTCTTGCGACCGAACAGCTTGCCGAGCATTTTTTGGCTCTCCCCTCACTTATTTGTGACACAGATTTACCAAATTTCCAGCCTATTCTGTGTCCAATTCCTGATTGTTTAGGTTATTATTGTTTTTGCAATCTGGGGAATCCTTACGTTTTTTTAATACACCGGGCCGAAACTGCTAGGTCAAGTCGAATATTTTCTTTATTTATAAAAGGAAACGACTTTGTGCAGCGCGATAACATTAACTGGGTTTATCGTATTTTGAGGATTATAATCCCTTAGCTCATGAGTGACGAGAAAACAAAAACCTGGCTCAGAGAAATTCTGCAGCCGCTGAAGCCGACATTCCGCGAAGTGCTGACCATGTCGCTCTTCGTGAACTTGCTTGCCTTGGCGGTTCCCGTGTTTGTGCTGCAAGTCTATGACCGGGTCGTTTTTTCCGGCGGTATCAGCACTCTGCACGGCCTGCTTATCGGCATTGGCCTGATCCTG